>DASVAM010000299.1:0-11853 GCA_036376375.1 Chitinophagaceae bacterium | reverse complement strand
CCAAAATTGAATATTTCAACTCCATTTTCCATTACAAACCGCCGTGCAAAATCTACGATTGGCTCTTCCCCGATCAGTTTGAGAACAGAATCAATGGAAGTACCGAGGTCCGGATAACGTTCCAACTGTGCGATCAAAATTTCGTGTGTCGCCATTGCATCTATTTCGGCGCTATGGGCACCATCAAGATTTTTATTACAATAGAATTTATAGGCAGCGCTTAAAGTACGCTGTTCCATTTTATGAAAGATATTTTGCACGTCAAGTAATCGTCTTCCTTTCATATCAAAGTCAACATCAGCCCGTAAAAATTCTTCCACCAACATCGGAATATCAAAACGATTACTGTTATATCCCGCGATATCGCAGCCGTCCAACATTTGTTTCAATTCGTGGGCAACTTCCCTGAATGCCGGTGCATCTTTTACCATTTCATCTGTGATACCATGCACATCGCTGGATTGTTTCGGGATCGGCATTTGAGGGTTCATAAGTTTGCGCTTGACGCTGCGCTTGCCGTCGGGCAATACCTTTATAATAGCGATTTCAATAATTCTGTCTGTGGCGAGATTGACCCCTGTCGTTTCTAAGTCTATAAAAGCCAGTGGTTTTGTGAGTTGCAGCATGTTTTATAAGTTCGGGTTCTTCAGGGCGGTAAAGTTAAGAGATTGTTTGCTACCTAAATGCCTGATCTTAAAAAAACCGGCTTATCTTTACAAAATAAATAGTGAGTTTAGCCGTTAATGTAAAAATCCTTTTATGAAAAATAAGTTACTCGCCGGTTTTGCGTTACTGATCTTGGTAATTAGCGTTTGTTCGTGCGCTACTTCCAAAAGATTTGGCTGTCCAACTGTATCTGTTGCTGCAAAAAATTCAAAAACCTAATTAATAATTCCCCTATTTTTGTTTTTCAATGATTAATCGCACACATAACCATCATCATATCTTACCCGACCGGTAGGCCGTGATGGTATTATGTAAAACATAAACTTATTAAGGGCTTACAATTGTAGGCCCTTTTTCTTTTACCCCCAACCCCTGAAGGGGAGTTGGGACAAAACAAAAAAAATGAATGAGTTTCTAAAGATTGCTATACAAAAAAAAGGAAGATTGTACGATGGTTCAATGGCTTTATTAAAAGAATGTGGCATTGAGGTCAGCAACGGCAATAACCAACTGAGAGTACAAGCTGCTAATTTCCCACTGGAAGTATTTTTCCTTAGGGACGATGACATACCGGAATATGTACAGGATGCTGTGGCTGATATAGGGTTTGTTGGAGAAAATGTGATCGCGGAAAAAAACAAGGAAGTTATATCCGTTGAAAAGCTTGGGTTTGGCAAATGCCGGTTATCACTTGCAATTCCGAAAAGCGGAAGTATAAAAACAACAGCTGATCTAAGCGGGAAAAAGATAGCGACCAGTTATCCTTTGATACTTTCGAATTACCTCCTGGAAAAAAATATTAAAGCTACTATCCAGGAGATCAGTGGTTCGGTGGAGATAGCTCCAAGAATTGGATTAGCCGAGGCTATTTGCGACCTGGTTAGTTCCGGAAGCACCTTATTCAGTAACGAGCTCAAAGAATTGGAAACAGTTTTAAATTCGGAAGCTGTATTAATAAGTAATAAAAATTTACCTGCTGAAAAACAGAATCTGCTTGATAAACTTTTATTCAGAATAAAAGCCGTAAAAAAAGCAAAGAACAATAAATATGTGTTACTGAATGCTCCCAACGATAAACTTAATGATATTATCCGATTATTACCCGGCATGAAGAGCCCGACTATCTTACCACTGGCAGAACCCGGATGGAGTTCTGTACATTCAGTTATCAGTGAAAATGATTTCTGGAATGTGATCGAAAGCCTGAAGGCAAATGGTGCCCAGGGTATTTTGATAGTGCCAATTGAAAAAATGATTATATAGAACCTGAACCATGACTAATTAGACTTAAAAAGAGCATGATGATAAAAGTGATAAAACATCCAAATAAAGAAGATTGGAAGGAAATAATTAAACGACCTGTTTTCGAAAATGCTTCATTAGAAAAAGCTGTAAAGAAGATATTGGATAAAGTAAAAGAAAAAGGTGATAAGGCAGTTAGGAAATACACAAAGGAATTTGATGGAGTAAAGCTTAAGAAGCTTGCCGTAAGTGAAAAACAAATCAGGAATTCTCAAAATTTATTGTCGCAGGAACTAAAAGATGCGATCCAACAAGCCAAATCGAATATTGAGAAGTTTCATGGTTTACAATCAGAAGATGTAAAGGTGATTGAAACTATGCCGGGAATAAATTGCTGGCGTAGCTCTGTCGCGATTGAAAAAGTTGGCATTTATATTCCCGGAGGATCTGCTCCATTATTCTCAACGGTATTAATGTTGGCAATCCCTGCTAAAATTGCCGGTTGTAAAGAAATTATTCTGACCTCACCCCCAACCCTTTCTCCAAATGGAGAGGGGGCTTCAGTCCACCCTGCAATCCTATATGCAGCTAAACTTTGCGGTGTGACTAAGGTATTTAAAGTCGGGGGCGTGCAAGCGGTAGCAGCAATGGCCTATGGAACTGAAACAATACCAAAAGTGTTTAAAATATTTGGTCCCGGCAATCAATATGTGACAGCGGCTAAACAATTGATACAAAAAGAAGGGATCGCAATTGATATGCCAGCAGGCCCATCGGAAGTTTTAGTGATCGCAGATGATACCGCAAATCCCGAGTTTGTTGCAGCTGATCTTTTATCACAGGCAGAACATGGAGCAGATTCTCAAGTAATACTATTAACGACAAGTGAACGAATTGTTGAGGAAGTTCAACAAAGTATAAAAGAGCAATTGAAAGAATTACCCCGAAGAGAAATTGCCGAAATGGCTTTGGCAAATAGTAAAATTGTTTTGCTGAATTCGGCCGAGGAAGCGGTTGATCTATCAAACCTATACGCCCCTGAGCATCTCATCCTTTCTTGTGAAAACGCTGAAGAATTAACTGGTAAAATCATCTCAGCGGGTTCTGTTTTCATTGGTGATTATTCTCCGGAATCTGCTGGTGATTATGCAAGCGGTACAAACCATACTTTACCGACAAATGGATATGCGGCAATGTATAGTGGTGTTTCAGTTGATAGCTTTGTAAAAAAGATAACTTTTCAAAAACTATCAAAAGAAGGGTTGGAGAACTTAGGAAATACAGTCATGGAAATGGCTTCAGCCGAAGGATTGGATGCACATAAAAACGCGATAGCAATAAGACTGGAAAGAAAATAACAATTATCAAACTTTTATCCCTCCCCTTCGGGAGGTTAGGAGGGGCTTATGGAATTTAGTTTAGACAATTTAGTTCGGGAGAATATCAGGAACATGACTGCTTATTCATCGGCAAGGCATGATTTCACCGGCAATGCTTCTATTTATCTTGACGCTAACGAAAATTCCTTCGGCTCACCATTGCCAGATAATTTCAATCGTTATCCCGATCCTTTACAAATGCACGTAAAAGAAAAACTGAGCGAGATCAAAGGTGTTCCCCCACAGAATATTTTTTTAGGCAATGGCAGTGATGAAGCAATCGATCTGCTGTACCGGATCTTTTGTGAACCAGGTCGCGACAATGCAGTTATCTTCCCTCCTACTTATGGCATGTATGAAGTATGTGCAGAAATGAATAACGTGAACGTGAAAAAAGTGAATCTTACAAAGGACTATCAATTAGATATTGATGGAATTGAAAATGCAATCGATCCATCTACAAAACTCATCTTTATTTGCTCACCAAATAACCCCACCGGCAATAGCATCAACCGGAATGACGTTGAGATCATCCTGAATAATTTTGACGGCATTGTTGTGATCGATGAAGCATATATCAATTATTCGAAACAAAAAACCTTTATTGCCGAGCTAACCGAATATCCTAACCTGGTGGTGATGCAAACGCTGAGCAAAGCCTGGGGCCTGGCCGGATTAAGATTAGGGATGGCTTTCGCTTCAAAACCGATCATCGACCTGATGAACAAAGTGAAATACCCATATAATATCAATACAGCCACCCAATTACTTGTATTAGATGCTTTAAATAATATTGATTGGGTAAATGAACATATCGCTATTACAGTAATTGAACGAGAGCGACTGAAAAACGAGTTATTGAATCTTTCTTTTACTCAGGATGTTTATCCGTCTGATGCAAACTTCTTGCTCGCAAAAATGAATAATGCAAGGGCCATCTACAAGCAACTATGCGAGAAAGGGATCATCGTTCGTGACAGGAGTAAAGTAGTGCTATGTGAGGATAGTTTGCGAATAACGATCGGTACAGAAGACGAAAACAACAAACTGATCGAAGCATTAAATAATTTATAGTATGGCAAAAAAAGTTTTGTTTATTGACAGGGATGGGACGATCATTAAAGAAGCACCACCAACCTACCAGATCGACTCATTTGAAAAGCTTGAATTCTATCCCGGCATGTTTACCTGGCTTTCAAGAATTGCTAAAGAATTCGATTACGAATTGGTCATGCCAACCAACCAGGATGGACTGGGAACAGCATCATTTCCCGAAGAATCATTCTGGTCCATCCACAATTTTATTTTGAAAAACTTAGAATCGGAAGGGATCAATTTTAGTGAAGTGCTGATCGATAAAACTTTTCCAAAAGAAAATGCGCCTACAAGAAAACCGGGCATCGGAATGTTTTCAAAATATTTGAAAAATACTGAATATGATTTGGCAAATTCATTTGTCATTGGCGACCGGATAACAGATGTACAATTGGCAAAGAACCTTGGATGCAAAGCGATCTGGATCAATAATGACCCAAACCTTGGAGGAGCCGAAATAAATGACAGTCTGAAAGATCTTCAATCAACGATTGCTCTCGAAACAACCGACTGGAGGAAGATCTATGAGTTCCTGAAATTAGGCAATCGAATCATTAAACATGAGCGGAATACGAATGAAACAAAGATCAACATAGAATTAAATCTGGATGGTAGTGGTAAAACTGTTGTCGACACAGGCTTACGTTTTTTTGATCATATGCTTGACCAATTGGGAAAACATAGCGGGACCGATCTTAAGATCAACGTCACGGGCGATCTGCATATCGACGAACACCATACTATAGAAGACACTGCTATTGCTTTAGGCGAAGCCTTTGCAAAAGCATTAGGAAATAAAGCTGGCATAAACAGGTATGGTTTTCTATTACCAATGGACGACAGTCTTGCACAAGTTGCTATTGATTTTGGCGGCAGAAGCTGGTTAGTATGGGATGCACTATTTTCCAGGGAGAAAGTTGGCGATATGCCTACTGAGATGTTCTATCATTTCTTCAAATCATTCAGCGATGCAGCAAAATGTAATTTGAATATAAAAGTCGAAGGAGAAAATGAACATCACAAGATCGAATCGATTTTTAAAGCGCTGGCCAAATCAATCAAAATGGCTGTTAAAAGAGATGTCGAGAACATGCAATTACCAACCACAAAAGGAGTGCTTTGAAAATTGCGATCATAAAATACAATGCGGGGAATATCCGGTCAGTTCTATACGCCCTGGAAAGAATTGGCTACACCGCCATTGTTACTGACAATCCTGATGAGATAAAAAACGCGAATAAGGTTATTTTTCCGGGTGTTGGTGAAGCAAGTACTGCCATGAATTATTTAAAGGAAAGAAACTTAGATAAACTCATTTGTTCGTTAACGCAACCTGTCTTGGGAATTTGTCTTGGCATGCAGTTAATGTGTAAATATTCTGAAGAGAATGATACTGTGTGCCTGGGTATTTTTGATGAAGAAGTGAAGAAGTTTAGCCCCCCACCCCCTAAAGGGAGCTTAAAGGTGCCTCAGATTGGATGGAACTCTATTTATGATTTGAAAACTGGTCTCTTCAAAAATGTAATAAATAATAGTTACTGCTATTTTGTACATGGATATTATGCGGCAAAAGGGGACCACACGATAGCGACAACAGACTATCTACAACCATATAGCAGTGCATTAAGAAAAAATAATTTCTACGGAGTACAGTTTCACCCCGAGAAAAGCGCAACAACGGGCGAAAATATAATTAAAAATTTTCTTGAACTATGAGGGATCCAGTGAAAAAACAAGTTATTGAAAATGCTAAGCCCCCTTCAGGGGGTTGGGGGTTTATAATACCGGCAATTGACATAATCGATGGGAAATGTGTCCGCCTTACAAAAGGAGATTATGAACAAAAGAAGGTTTATAGCGAAGATCCTCTTGAAGTCGCGAAACAATTTGAAGACACGGGCCTTTCGAGGCTTCATCTTGTTGATCTTGACGGTGCAAAAGCCGGCGATGTAAAGAACTGGAAAGTACTGGAACAGATCGCCTCAAAGACGGGACTAGTTATCGATTTTAGTGGTGGGATAAGTACCGATAAAAATGTCCGGATTTGCTTTAATTCAGGGGCAGCATATGCAGCTGTAGGAAGCATTGCTATTAAAAATGAAAAAGAATTAACAAGCTGGCTGTTTGAATTCGGGGTAGAAAAATTTATCATCGGCGCTGATGTAAAGGACGAAAAGCTTGCGATCAAAGGCTGGACAGAAACAACTGATACAACTGTGTTCGATCTTATTGAAAATTACAAAACAAAAGGTGTTAAACAATTCTTTTGTACGGACATCAGCAAAGATGGATTACTGCAAGGGACCGGCCTGGATCTTTATAAAAAAATCTTAAACACCCACCCTTCTATTGATCTCATTGCCAGTGGCGGGGTTTCCTCTATTGACGATCTGTTACAACTCAGGGAAGCTGGTTGCAGTGGAGCCATCGTTGGTAAAGCCATTTATGAGAAAAAAATATTACTGAAAGACTTAAAACAGTTTTTATGATCAGCACGAACGATTTCCTCTTGTTTGCCTTCGCCAGCTTGATATTAAATGTTACTCCGGGAAATGATATGTTATATGTGGCAACAAGAAGCACATCGCAGGGAGTAAAAGCCGGGATCGTTTCAGCGCTTGGTATCGCAGGCGGTTGTATTGTTCATTTAGTGGCTGCAGTAATTGGTTTGTCTGCGATCATTGCCAATTCTGCAATTGCTTTCGATATTATAAAATATGCTGGCGCTGCCTATCTGATCTATCTTGGTATAAGATCATTTTTGAGTGGACAAAATAAATTCAGCGTTCAGAATACTGTTGAAAAAACAACACTTTCAAAATTATTCTGGCAGGGAGTTTTGACCAATGTGTTAAATCCAAAAGTTGCTTTATTTTTCCTTGCATTTCTTCCACAATTCATTCACCCGGAAAATGGGAACACGGGATTACAAATTCTTTTATTAGGCTTATGGTTTAATTTCTCCGGAACAATTGTAAATATTGTCGTGGCTATGTTATTTGGGAAACTTGGGAACTGGCTGGCCGATAAACAAGCATTCATTAAATGGCAAAATAAGATCACAGGATTATTATTAGTTGGATTAGGAATAAAAGTAGCATTGAGTTCAAGAAAATAAACCCTCCAAACCTCCCTAAAGGGAGGCTTGTGATCTGATTAACACGAGGAATGTATGAACACAAAATCGAAAATCGAAACTGATACATCAAGTCTGTCTTTAGGATCCGGGGGATTGACAAAACGCATCATACCTTGCCTGGATATTAAAGATGGGAGAACCGTTAAGGGAACCAACTTTGTAAACCTTCGGGATGCGGGTGACCCGGTAGAATTAGGAGCGTTATATGCGAGAGAAGGAGCCGATGAGTTGGTTTTCCTCGATATCACTGCCACGGTAGAAAAAAGAAAAACATTGAGTGAGCTTGTAAACAAAATTGCTCATCATGTAAATATTCCATTTACTGTGGGCGGCGGTATCAGCAGTGTGGAAGATGTGAATGTATTATTGCAAAATGGGGCAGATAAAATATCTGTCAACACGTCTGCCTTTAAAACACCACAATTGATCAATGATCTTGCAAAAGAATTCGGTAGCCAGTGCGTGGTGCTGGCAATCGATACAAAAAAAGAAGAAGATGGAGAATGGTATGTTTATTTAAATGGCGGACGAACCAGAACTAATAAAAAATGTTTTGATTGGGCGTTAGAAGCAGTAGATAGAGGAACTGGAGAAATACTCCTGACATCTATGAATCATGATGGAACAAAAAATGGTTTCGCAATCGAAATAACAAAGTTGCTGGCTGAACAGTTACCCGTGCCAGTCATTGCAAGCGGTGGCGCCGGCAATATGGATCATTTTGTCGAAGTATTTGAAAAAGCTTCCGCGGATGCCGCATTGGCGGCCAGTATCTTTCATTTTAAAGAAGTAGCAATTTCAGAGTTAAAATTATTTTTAAAAAAGAATGATATTAATGTCAGGTTATAAAGTCCCTTTAGGGGTTTGGGGTGCGATACCGGACTTAAAGAAATATTTAGCAAGTAAAAACATTTCAACCAGACCATAAATGTTTAGCAGCGAAAAGAACGATAAAGTGAGCAATCTTCCACAGGAAGATTTGAAGACAACACCAGGTAATAGTAATCGTTAAGTCGATAAAATAAATAACAATCTCATGAATCCTGATTTTTCTAAGTATGCGGATGGATTGGTGCCGGCAATCATACAGGATGCCGTCAGCAATAAAGTATTAATGCTTGGTTTTATGAATGAAGAAGCATTGAACAAAACTCAAGTTGAAGGAAAGGTTACATTTTTTAGCCGGTCAAAACAGCGGCTTTGGACAAAAGGCGAAACGAGCAATAATTTCTTACTCGTAAAACAAATCATCAATGATTGTGATAATGATACAATATTGATAAAAGCCATCCCAACCGGCCCGGTTTGCCATACAGGCGCCGACACTTGCTTTAATGAAACAAATTCCTCTTTTTCATTGGAGAAATTGGAAAATATAATTGCTGATCGAAAAAATAATCCGTCTGCTTCATCCTATACATCTTCACTTTTTACCAAAGGCATCAATAAGATTGCACAGAAAGTGGGTGAAGAAGCAGTCGAGCTTGTTATCGAAAGTAAAGATGATAATAAAGAAAAATTCTTAGGTGAAGCAGCAGATCTTCTTTATCACTACCTGGTTTTACTGGAAGCTAAGAACCATAAGCTGGCCGATGTCGTAAACGTTTTGGCGCAAAGGCATAAATGATCCTCCTGGTAAATGTTATTTTTTGACCTCTGTATATAATAAAGGCCACGCCGGATCGTAAACGTGTTCTTTTGAAAACAGGTCTCTCATCTTTTTTATTATTGAAGGGTTTGTTGCAGCTACATTATTCATCTCCTGTGGATCATTAACGAGGTCATATAATTCAATGGGCGGATCTGCAATTTTACTAACTCCTAATTTTATTGCTTTCCATTTTCCCGACAATATTGCCTGGCGACCATCATTCTCATGAAATTCCCAATAGAAATATTCATGTGGCTCTTGCCTTGCATTATTCAACAATAATGGAGCAATTGAGATACCATCAACTTTTTTCTTATTCGGAATACCCGCCAATTGAAGAAATGTCGGAGACATATCCCATAGCGCTGCCTGGTGACTTTCTACTTTGGGTTTGATCCTTCCCGGCCAATAAGCAACAAAAGGAACCCTTATCCCACCTTCATACAGATCTCTTTTTATTCCTCTATAAATCCCATTACTGTTAAAGAATTCGGGATCACCCCCATTTTCTTTATGAGGTCCGTTATCACTTGTGAAGATTATTAATGTGTTTTCTGCCAATCCTTTTTCCTCAACCGTTTTTACAACTTCACCAACAAATTTATCCAGCCTGCCTATCATAGCAGCGAATTGAGCATGCGGATATGGTTCGGGGATCATATTATGAGCTCTTGTGCGAAGATCTTTCCCGGTAAGCGGTTGCTCATTAAATTTCTTCACATAATAATTATACAATTCATCATGTGGACCAATTACATCACCATGCGGTAAGGTATACGGCAGGTAAATAAAAAATGGTTTAGCAGAGGATTGCTGTTTGATATACCCGATTGTCTGATCATGTATCAACGATGCTGAGTATATTGAATCTTTTGTTTTATTGACCGATAGATCAACTTTATCGTGATTATCCCAGATATAGGGAGGATAATAATCATGTGCCAGGCTCTGGCAGTTATAACCATAAAATCTATCAAAACCCTTTTTGTTAGGATCTCCGCTGTTATTTATAAATCCTAATCCCCATTTACCAAATGCGGCAGTTGCATACCCGTTTTGCTGAAGTATGTTCGCAAATGTGATAATGGAATCAGGCAATGGTGTTTGCCCTTCTGGTGCAAAGGGCTTATTTCCCCGTATTGGGGTATGCCCTGTGTGCAATCCTGTAAGAAAACTTGATCGTGCCGGTGCACAAACAGTAGAACCGGAATAGAATTGTGTAAACTTCATTCCCTTTTGGGCAAGCTGATCAATGTTGGGTGTTTCAATTTTTTGCTGGCCATAGCATCCTATATCTCCATAACCGAGGTCATCAGCAAAAATAAAAATGATATTTGGCTTTAAATTATTCTGGGCATAAATGGAAATAACAGGCAGCAAGAATATGATGGTAAAAAGGTATTTCATCTTAACTCAAATATCAGCAGTGTTTCAATTTGTTTTTTGAACCACTGAGACACAAAGGCACAAAGAAACACAAAGTAAACTCCGTGATACACCGTGTCACTGTGTATTCTAAGGTTCATAAACTGCCAAAAAATATTTAGGCAGCATTTAAATAGTTTTCAACAAATGATGTTTGACGTTTTATAACAGCAAACATTCTGTATAAGATCTTGTTTCGGACGATATTAATGGTACTCATTTTTGGTTTTCCATTATTTATTCGTCTTAAGTAATATTCACGTAGTTCTTTGTCATATTGGATAGCAGTTTTAGCCGATAAATCAAGTAGAGTTTTCATTTGCTTGTCAGCCAGGTGACTTACCCTGGTTTTGCCCCGGATACTGGTTCCCGATGTGTTTTCAAAAGGTGCTGTTCCGCAAAAGCAGGCAAACTTTCTGGCATTGGTAAATCGTGTAAAATTCCTGGTTTTAATCAGGGTGGCTAATGCTAGTATTTTACCAACGCCTTTGATGGTTTGCAGCAACTGATAGTTTCGGTGTAAGGAAGAATTGCTTTGGATGATTGTTTTTATCTCAGCTTCCAGTTTAGCAATTTCCTTTTCAAGATGCTTAATAAGTCTTGCTTGTGATTGCATGATAGAATCGGTTTGTTTTAACCCAATGTTGCGGTATTCTTTTACAGCATTAAGTAATCCGGTTTTTTGTTTTACCAGGCGTTCCCGTGTACTGTACAACAATTGCAGGCGTTGGGTGTCCTTACTGCAGGCCACTTCTGGCTCAAGCTTTTCCTGTTTTTCATGTCCATACTCAGCAATCCGGCGAGCATCAATCTTGTCAGACTTGCCACGAACTAATCCTATGGATCGTTTTACAGCAAGCGCATTGATTTTTGTAAAGCTTATCCGGTGCCGATGAAGAAAAGCCTCAAAACAAAAACTATACAGACCTGTGTGCTCCATCACTATCAATAATTCAAAAGGATTGATTTGTTGCTGCTTTAACCACCTCAGTAATTTTTTAAACCCCGACAAATTGTTATCAATACAGATGTGGCTTTTTGATTGATGACTAAACAAATCAATGGTCCTTTTGGAGAGGTCAGCTCCAACGATGTGATGAATTTTTTGCATAGCTTTGATTTTAGACTTACAAAAGAGGTTGCTTAGCCTAAGACCTTTAATTAGTCTTTAAGGACTTACTATTCTAATTGGGCCTTAGCAACCGTGGATGGAGAGTGGGGACTGATACACAGGTTAGACCTTCAGTCTATGACTC
>DASVAM010000295.1:0-8157 GCA_036376375.1 Chitinophagaceae bacterium | reverse complement strand
ATTCCGGAAGCGATCACACTTCCTCAATTATTTAAAAATCATGGATACTTCAGTGCCCGGGTTGGAAAGATTTTTCATTATGGTGTTCCAGGCGGAATTGGAACAAACGGACAGGATGATTCAATCTCATGGGATAAACGGGTGAACCCAATCGGAAGAGATAAAGCAGAAGAGAATAAACTCACTGTACTGACCCCCGGAAGGGGACTGGGTGCATCCCTGACTTATTTAATTGCAGGAGGTGAAGATGAAGAACAAACTGATGGTATAGTTGCAAAAGAGGCCATACAAATCCTGGAAGACAACAAAGACAATCCCTTTTTTTTGGCGGTAGGGTTTTACAGACCACATTGTCCATTTATAGCGCCTAAAAAATATTTTGATCTCTATCCTTTGGAAAATGTATCAGTTGTTAAGTCAAACCCTTCAGAATGGAATGACAAGCCACCCATCGCTAAATGGACCGAACCGCTGAACTTTGGTCTTGATGAAATCAAACTTCGCGAAGCGCTAAGGGCGTATTATGCCTCCATATCTTTTATGGATGCGCAGGTAGGTAAAGTGCTGGATGCATTGGAAAGACTGAATTTAAAAAATAATACCATTATAGTATTCTGCAGCGATCATGGATATAATGTCGGGCAGCATGGGCAATGGATGAAACAAAGCCTCTTTGAAAATTCTGCCCGGGTTCCTTTATTGATTGCTTTGCCTGGCGTAACAAAGGGAAACTCATCGGCCAGGACAGTTGAATTGCTCGATATTTATCCCACCCTTGCAGAATTATGCGGGTTAGACCCACCAAAGGATATCCATGGTCAAAGTTTAATACCCTTAATTAAAAATCCCAATGAAAAATGGAACAAACCGGCCTGCACACAAGTTCAAAGAATAATAAATCGTGGTCAACCTGATCAAAAAATAGTTATGGGAAGAAGCGTTCGCACCGAAAGATGGAGATACAATGAATGGGATGGGAAAAAAATGGGCGTTGAGTTGTATGATCACCAAAATGATCCCGGGGAGTTCATCAATCTTGCAACTGATGATAAATATTCCTCCACTGTAAAAGAATTGTCAGACCTATTGAGAAAATCTTATGCTGGTAAATAATTCCTAAATAATTTCCTGATGTCCCGTATCTTTTGTTTTCAAACATATTTATGAAAATATTTTTAACATCTGCGTTCGCTTTGATAATATTAATTGTTGCGGCAAGTTATCATTCTCCCCAAACGTCATTAACAGGGGCCTGGCAGGCCAACAACGGGACGACTGAGTACGTGCTTATTTTCCAGGATGGTTATTTTTCGTGTAGTGTATTTGACAAGCAGCATAAAAAATTTATCCGTACCTGGGGAGGAACATTTTCAGAAGCAGGCGGGCAGCTACATGCCAATATTGAGTTTGACACAGAATCAAAAAATAATGTAGGTGCGCACAAACATTATCCAATTACAATTTCCGGTAATTCTTTTACGCTTAATCTGGGAAACGAAATTGGCGAATGGAAAAGAACTGATAACGGGACAGAAGGTCTTGCCGGTAACTGGCGCATAACCGGGAGAATGAGGGATGGCTCAATGCAACCGATAGAAAAGTCCGCACGCAAAACATTGAAGATACTTTCAACAACAAGGTTTCAATGGATGGCGATCCATACAGAAACAAAAGAATTCTTTGGCACCGGCGGTGGTACGTATACTTTCAAAAATGGCAAGTATACGGAGAATATCGAATTCTTTTCAAGAGATAGCAGCCGGGTTGGCGCTTCATTAAGTTTTGATGGAAGCGTCAGTAACAATGTGTGGACTCATAAGGGACTTAGCTCAGGAGGGGAACCGATACATGAAGAATGGACGAGAGAAAAATGAATGATTAATTTGACCGATTATCATTTAAATGAACTGGCTGTCGAAACTGCTACAGATCGTCCACCTGCGTGCCCCGTTTTTTTATTCGCTTATCCCTTCTCTTACTTTTGGTCCCGATCCTATTCGAAAGGTAAAGCTATCCATTTCAATGTAAGAAAATAGTTTGAAATGAAAATTGAAAAGTCTTCGTATCTTTTCTTTTTATTTTTATACTATGAGATCAGTATTAATATCAATGGTTGCAGCAATTATAATGATTGTTGCCGGAGGATTTTATTCATTCAGAACACAAACATCAATAACCGGAGCATGGATTACAAAGAGAGGAAGCATCAATCATGTATTGATCTTCCAGGATGGATATTTTTCTTATTCGACTTATGACAAAGCAAATAAAAAATTCATCCGCACATTGGGCGGCAGGTATTCCGAATCGGGTGGTCAGATGCATGCCGACATCGAGTTTGATACCGAAATAAAAAATAATGTTGGAGGACATATACACTTTAATCCGGTTATTAGCGGGAACTCTTTAAAATTTGATGTTGGCGGAGGCGTCAATAGTTGGACACGAATAGATGCTGGTAATGCAAACCTTGCCGGGAATTGGCGCATCAGTGGAAGAATGAGAAATGATTCGATACAGCCGATAGAAAAGTCCGCACGAAAAACATTGAAAATTCTTTCGTCAACAAGGTTTCAATGGATGGCGATCAATACAGAAACAAAAGAATTCTTTGGCACCGGCGGCGGTACGTATACTTTCAAAGATGGCAAGTATACGGAGAATATCGAATTCTTTTCAAGAGATAGCAGCCGGGTTGGGGCTTCGTTAAGTTTTGATGGAAGCGTAAGTAACAATGTGTGGACCCATAAGGGACTTAGCTCAGGAGGGGAGCCGATACATGAGGAGTGGTCGAGGGAGAAATAGTGATTGGTCAGGGGTTAAAAATTAATTTTCCCTGTAACATTTTTCTGTTGGAAGTAGTCCCAGGCAAAACTGCTGCCATGAACAATCCCAGTCACCTGCTTCCCCTGTTACTTCTTTTCATTCCCGTTTGCTGGGGCATATATGGATATATAAAGACAAGGGGTACGAAAAATAAAGTTCGTTATCCCGGTTTTGCTTTGATCTTCAATTCAGCGATATTGTATGCGCTGGCATTCAATATTATTTTTTTTATTCAGGAATTATTTCTTGCATTAGGCAAAAGATGGCTGGGGTTAAAAGCCGTTTTGTATCATAACAATCATAACTGGTATGGTGAACACCCGATGGATCATCTGGCACAGGGATGTGGGGCTGTTGCGATTTTCATTACCGCCATCATTTGTTTGATCATTGCACGAGCCATGAAAGATTCAAAACATTGGCTGCAATTATTTTTTTTATGGATGTCGTTCCAGGGATTTGCACAATCAATACCTCAATTCATAACTGCATTTATGGCGCCGGATACGGATACAGGACAGGCATTTACTTATCTTGGTTTAAGTCAGCTGGCCGGGTGGATCATTTCAATTATGGGAATTGCATTAATGTTGTGGATCGGTAGTCTGTTTACGAAATATTTACTGCAATTATCTCCAGCAGGTTCTATTGGTGAGAATCCAGGTTCAAGATTTGGCTACCTTTTCAGGATCGCAATACTGGCTTCAATAATGGGCATGATTCTAATTGTACCATTTCGAATAATGCCATGGGAAAGAGCTTTAGCGCCCGTGTTTGTTACGCTGCTGTCAATTCCTATGGTATTTGCTCATGCATGGAAAATAAAGCCTCTTGCATCCATTGATAATGACGTTAATAAAAAAATATTGATGATGCCAGTGATCCTGCTCATCGTATTATTATTGATCTTCCAGTTGATCCTTGCAAAAGGTGTCGAAATGTAGAACCAGAATTACCGCTTATTTAAATTTCTATTTTACAGCTTTTCTTTTTAATACATTTAGTATAAACAATTTTTTATGCGTTGTTTTCTATTTGTTTATCTCCTTACTTTGGCTTCATGTAAAACAAAAGAGGATAGTAAGATTAAAGATTATATTCTTATTGAAAAAGACATGATCCCGGAAGGAGTTGCTTTTGATGAAGCGACCCAAACAATTTATGTTAGCAGTACTTATAAGCGAAAGATCGTCGCAATTGACAAGGAGGGAAATGTAAAAGATTTTATTACCGAAGCACAGGATGATATAAAAAGTGTGATCGGGATGGAAGTGGATGAAAAAAGAAATTGTTTGTGGGCTGTAAGTTCCGAAGCAGCAGATGTATTGCCCTTGGAAAATTCAAATGAAAAGAAATGGACTTCTTCGGTTTATCAGTTTAGCCTTAACGATGGTAAGCTTATAAAGAAGTATCTATTGGATAGAGACAGCGTTTTTCTAAATGACCTTACAGTTGCCGGTGACGGAACTGTTTATGTGACAGAATCTGTAAAAAAGGGGATATACGTGGTAAGGCCGGATTTTGATAGCCTGCAATTATTCATGGAGATCGGGCCACCTTATCAATTCATAAATGGAATTTGTTTTACTGATAGGCCGGGTTTTTTATTTGTGGCCAGCACGGAAGGTATCATTAAAATTAATCTGTCAACCAAGGCATATTCATTGTTGCCAGAAACCATTTCACTGAAAGCGCTTGATATTGATGGCCTGGCTTTTTGGGATAATTATTTTATCGCTCATCAAAGCACGGCTATTGTACGGTTTTATCTTTCATCATCGAGAGACAGCATTGTCAAAGCTGATACCCTTAATTCGGGGAAGGAGTTCAATGCTTCTACAACCGGCGAGGTAGCGAAGGGTGATTATTATTTCATAGTCAATTCACAAATACAAAGTGGAATTGATTATACAAATAAGAGATTAAAACCAATTGACAGTCTTTCTGATATTATCATTCGAAAAATTAAATTATAACATAAAAATTTTATTCTTTTTTCTCCCGATAGCACTTGGATGTGATTCAAAACCTGATCTTGAAAAAGAAAGTAAAGCAATTATGTCTATGCTTCAAACTGAACGAAAGGCACATTTCGAACGGAATCTCGACATTTTTTATGTCAGAATTTGCAGATGGAAAGATATCCGTTAAAGGGGGGTGGTCAAATGGACAATGGAAAACTGAGTGTAACATTTCCACAGACAAATAACGGTATAAAAAAAGGTGGCCACTGGCCACCTTACCTTTTTATGTTAACGGGTCCTTGTTTATCTGCTTGCGCTTTGGAATAATTTGCCCGATGCTTTCTGGTTGCCCAGCCTGAAAACATAGAACAACACGGCACTTTTACCAGGAGGCAGGGTCATGCTGAATCGTTGTCTGCCTGCATTCATATACCCCTGAAAAACCGTCTTTACCTTTTGTCCTGTCATATTATATACCTCCAATACGCCTTGCCCTGATTGTTTGGTTTCGATTTGGAAATTGATGTTATCAGAGAAAGGATTTGGATAAGCCGTGACGGTAATTGGCTCGATCGGTTCCCGGTAAGCTGAAACCAACGTTGTCGTTATTGTGCCCGCGGGTAATGCAGGAGTTGGGAACAACATTTCGCATGTTTGTTGTGTTTCAAAGTAATTAAGGAAACGCCTTCCTTCATCAAACGACTTATTGATACAATCCACTGCAGCATTTACATCAGCATATGATGGCACTCCATCGACTCCCGGTGTTTTTGTTCCACCCAACACATCATTTGCCAGTTGTAAAAGATCAGCTACAGTAGCGTCTGGCCCGAGATATGTAACGACATTTGCATTCATCAGTATTGACGAGACAGTGCCACTTTCACAAACTTCAACCAATATTGCATTTTCGCCACAGCCTTTCATTTTTTGGGTCGTCAAATAGCCGTTCTTTATTGGGAACAATAATAACTTGCCTTCATCCCATCTTACATTCAGACTCAGCGTTATGGTTTGTGATAATAGTATATTGTTTATTCTTCCCTGTTGTGTTAGGTACGTTGGTGACACAAAACAACCGGTCGTGATAATGCAGTTACCCGCCGGCAATGCATTGGCAGTACCTCCGCCCGGCAAGGTCTGGTTCAGCTTTATTGCTCCTTCATTAGTTGCAGGAACAGTGATCGAATTAGTTGTGCCGACTACCAGATCAACATCGCCAAGCAAATATTTAATTGTATTTACAGGCGTAGCTCCAATACAGCTTTTGCCATTTTTACCGCCATAATAACCCTGCGTTAATGTATAGAATACTGAGCAATCAAACATTCTCACAACCACATTAGCCGTTTGACTTGGACAAAAAGTTGGAGCAAGTCCTGTTCCCAATACATAATAAGTACCAGCTTCAAGCCCTGTCCATATAAGAGCAGCGCCTGTACCAATTTGTGCAGGTTGTACATCGCTATTGTCGCTTGCCTTCTTCAATTGATAGCTAACACCGTTATATGAGTCTAATAAGGTTACCATTCCTGTATTTGGAGCTGACTGACAGAAACTGCTTCCCTGGATAGGGTATACTTGTGATTCCGGGCTCATGGAAATTGTTACCGCGGCGCTGGAATTGTTTGAACAAGCTGAACCCGCTGTTACGATCCTTCTGAACTCTGTGTTTTGCGATAACGATCCAGGCGCATAATCTTTATCGGTTGCGCCTTCAATATTGCTCCATCCACCACCGGATCTTGATTGCCATTGATAAGTATAGTTGCCATCGCCACCGGTCGGAGTAGAGCCTGTCAAACCATTTGGTGCATTTCCTGAACAAATAACCTGCGAAGCTGCAATAGTGTTATTGCTGATAGGTTGTTGAACGGTGATCTTTACAGCATCGGAAGTCGTTTCGCTGCAAACACCATTTTTGACAACAACACGGAACCACGTATCTGCTGTTAATGCACCAATAGACGCAGCAGATAAAGTAGTTGTTGTGTTTGCAATATCTGTTGTTGAGCCGGCACTGAAATTCGATGTTGTTGATTTTTGCCACTTAACAACAGAACCAGTATGACCGCTTAATAGAAGATTGCTGTTAGGCTGGTTGCCACTGCAAATAGTTTGATTCGAAGCCACGCTACCACCAACACTTATTGCATTGACTGTTATCTTGATCGCTGCCGACGTGATGTCGGGACATTCACCATTCTTGACTATTACCCGGAACCATGTATCCTGCGTCAACGCTCCGATCGCTGCTGCTGTTAATGTTGTTGTCGTATTTGCAATATCAGTAGTATTAGAAACGAAGTTGTCAGTGGATCTTTGCCATTTAAGAACTGATCCGGTATTTCCACTTAATGTCAAATTCGAGCTCGGTTGATTTCCATAACAAATTGTTTGTGCTGAAGCAATTGTTCCGGCCACCGATAAAGCATTTACCGTAATTTTTACAGCGGATGAGTTTGTTTCGGCACATTGCCCGCTTTTTACGACCGCGCGGAACCATGTATCCTGTGTCAAAGCTCCAATTGTTGCCGCAGTTAATGTTGTTGTTGTATTTGCAATATCAGTTGAATTAGAAACGAAATTGTCAGTGGATCTTTGCCATTTAAGAATTAATCCGGTGTTGCCACTCAATGTAAGATTGCTGTTGAGCTGATTTCCATAACAAATGGTTTGAGCAGCACTAACAGTTCCCCCGACAGAAGTTGGATCAACTGTTAAGGTTGCTGAATTACTTTCGACCGCAGCGCACATCCCGCTCTTCAATATCGCCTTGTACTGATAATTATTCATCGCGAGGGTTACTGAAGAAATATTCAATGTACCAGTGGTCCCACCACTGTAAGGAGCGCTGTTTGGAACGTTTGCCCAGTTTAACCCTCCATCTGTACTGTATTGCCACTGGATGCCGGGTACAGGATTGCCACCAGTGTATCCAACCGAAAACGAAGCAGATGTTCCCTGGCATTTAACCTGGTTCTGCGGGTTCGATGAAACTGTAGGAGATTCGCAGCAACTTGTAACCGTTACAATCTTTGTTTCGTTATCTGATTGCTGTGAAGTGGACGCATCCGTAACTGTGAGTTTTACAGAAAGATTATTACTGCTTTGTGGTGTATAGGTATATGGATTGGTGGTTGAAGTTGCCAAAACAACATTTGTCACCGCGTCTCTTACTTCCCAGCTGTATTGGTAAGGCGTGTTACCACCAGTGGTCGAACTTGCAAACGTGATAGGCTGATAAAGATCATTTGGACCGCAGGTACCACCATATGTAAAATTTGCAACTAATGGAGCAGCAATTGTGAAACTCTGCTCACCATAATATTTACATTTCGGATCAATAGCGCCACAATCAGAAATG
>DASVAM010000291.1:0-55811 GCA_036376375.1 Chitinophagaceae bacterium | reverse complement strand
ATCTTAGTTGTTATTTTTTTTGGTATTGCACTGGCTTATTTTCTTGCTGGTTTTGTTGGAAGCACCTGGGCTGGCTTTCTTATTGTAAGTGGTATTTATTTATTGGCGGCTTTGGTCATCCTGGCTTTGAAAGAAAAAATGGTCAGGATGCCGATCATGAATTCTATACTATCACAAATGGCTAAAGATGATGATGACGATGATGAAGATTAAAAACATAAAGCATTTACAAAAGACAAAGCGACGACTGAAACAGCGGGAAAAAGAATTGACAGGTCAAATCAGCTCAGATTGGCAACATCTAAAACATGAGTTATCATTCCCGGGTTTATTTGGAGAACGGCTATGGAATGGTAAATCCTGCGGGCAACGGAGCAAAGATGAAAGTATATTAAAGAAAACTCTCTCATTTGCCGCCACCCTGCTTGTGCGTAAACTTATGAATAAAGTATAGGCAGCGTTGCTCTTTGACTGATCCGATTTTACGCTATAGCGATCTTAAAGATCCCTGTAAATAAGCCGGCTACGGGATGTCTTAAAAACCTAATTTATTTTCATCCCGCCTCAGGCGGGACAACGTGAAAAACCGCGCAACGAAAGCAACTTACTTTCAAATCCTTACGTCGTTGCTTTCGCTGCGATCGCTGCGAGAAAATAGTCTTGAGACATCCCGTATCTTTTGTAAGAAAAAATCGGATAGATAAAAATTTCGTTTTAACTGAACCAGGCGGCATAGTAAACACCAGCAGAGGAAACGGGAAAATGGAAGCTGAAATAAGTGATAATAGTCTTCGACCACGTTGACCCCCATCATCCTCCACCTCTGCGGTAAATTCTAATTTAGGTTATCTAAACCATTTTTATGAAACAGCTACTAAAAATATTTCTTGCTGTCGCATTTATCTTTTCCAGTTGCACATCCAGCCGGATTACCAGTTCCTGGAAAGCAGCTGACGTTCAGCAGAAGCAATACAAGAAGGTATTGGTGCTTGGTCTTTTCCTTGAAAAAGACCGGGCTCTTAAAGAAAAGATGGAAGCCCATATAGTGAGCGATCTTAAAGCTCTCGGGTATGATGCGATTTGTTCCTGTGATGAATATGGTCCGAAAGCTTTTGAAAATATCAAGGAGGCTGAAGCTTTACAAAAACTTAGCGGAGGGGGGATTGATGCGGTGTTGACGGTGGTACTTCTTGACAAAACAAAAGAACGATATTATGTTCCAAACCATGTTTATTATTCTCCGTACAGCGTTTATCATAATCACTGGTGGGGCTATTATTCGACCATGTATGACAGAATTTATCAACCCGGTTACTATGCTGTAGATACAAAATATTTCTGGGAAAGTAATTTTTATGATCTTGATACTAAAAAATTGATTTATTCTGCACAAACTCAGTCATTCGATCCTTCTTCTGCTGAATCTTTGGCACATGAATACGGCAAACTGATCGTAAATGATATGAAAAACAAAACTGTGTTATCAATTCAAAGTTCAGCTGTAATGGCACCACCAATGTGAGGGTCTCGCTTTTGAAAAAGGATTTATAAAAGAAAGAAGCGGTAGTCCAAATCAGGAAGATAGTGGCTGGTAATGACTTTGAGTTTTGCATGGCAGCCATTATACCTTCGACAGGACACTGAATTTTTATGTAGAATTTCCGACGGTATTTCTTATTAGCTCAGTTACCGATTTGTCACGCTCCACTTTACGCTATGGGGATCATTGATGTGCTATGAACAAGGCCAATTTCGTCTCTCTGAGTAATGTATCCGCCATGCTTTCATGAAACCATCGGGAAACTCCACTCCTCTGGTAGGCTCCCAAAACCACCAATACGTTTGGACCAAAACTTTTAAGAGTTTTCAGAATCTCAGTGTCAGCAAAACCTTTAATAACCTTATAATCCACTTTCGGAAAATGTCTGGACATGAATTCTTTCATTAACGCATTATCCGGCAATTTGGAACTTTGGTTCATCATCTTAATGGAGAGAAGGTGTGGTTTCAGATTTTTGAACTGCGGCAGCAAATAACTGAACATTTTGATCGCATAGACCGCTGAGGGCTCGCCATCATAAAGCAAGACCACCTTTTCGATGTCAGTATATTTATGTGGCACCAACATTACAGGACAATGACTATCGGCAAGCACATCCCGGATAAATCTCGTCGGCTGTTTCTCATCATGATGACCAAAAGTTTCATCAGCGTCAATTATCAGAAGATCGGCGTAGGCGCTCTCGTGAATAAGATCCTGTAATGCAAAACCGCGGTCATGATGAACTGAAAAATTTATCCCGGCATCATCGCAAACTGACTCAAAAAGTTCAGCTGCTTTCTTTCTTTTATTGGCATCGATCCGATCAAATCGTTTCAATTTCTTCTCCGAGACACCTCCATTTGCTACCAGGTCATATATCTTATAACTTGTATACAACGGATCATCCAGGAATACACCAACAAGGTGCGCATCGACTCCTTTTGCAATTTGCACCGCATAGGTGCTTGTGCTCTCAGAATATTTCAGACCATCAAACGCTGCAATGATCTTTTTCATGATAATTGTTTTATCAAACTTACTGTTGCTTCAATTAAGATGAAGTGATAAATCTCAAACTGAGCGGTGATAGCTCTCAGGAAGCACCATTATCGGGTTGGCGTATCTTCCATGGCGCAATAAAAATGCCTGTTTGATAACCATTGACGAGAATCCATGTTTGCCTTGACTCATGTCAAGACTTTCCCGCCAGATCCATTCTAATTTAGAGTGATCAAACCCTATTTTATGAAACAGCTAAGTAAGATCTTACTTGCTATTTTGTTCATTCTAAACAGCTGCACAACCAGCCGGGTCACAAGCATGTGGACAGCTCCCGATGTTCAACAAAAAAAACATAAAAAGATATTGGTCTTAGGTCTTCTTCATGAAAGAAGCGGTGCACTCAGGGAAAAAATTGAAACTCATATCGTAAGGGATCTGAAGAACCTGGGTTATGATGCCATCTGCTCCTGCGAAGAATATGACCCCAAAGCCTTTGAAAATATGAAAGAGGCTGAGGCATTACAAAAATTGAGCGGAGGCGATATTGATGCGGTATTGACCATTATTCTGCTCAACAAGACAAGGGAAAGAAATTATTTTTTGGGCAGAGATAAGTATCCCCCCCAGTGGTGGGAATACTATTCCACGATGTATGAACGGATCTATGAACCAGGCTATTTTGAGGAAAGCACCAAATATTTTTGGGAAAGCAACTTTTATGATCTTAATTCAAAAGAATTGCTTTATTCCGCACAAACTCAGTCATTTGATGCTTCGTCGGCTGAATCGCTTGCAAACGAATATGGAAAGCTGATCGTGAATGAGATGACTAAGCGTGCTGTTTTATCACACCAAAAAACATCACTTGCTGTTCAACCGATGTGATCGTATCGTCAGGCACAATGATGCAAACAAGGTTTCTTTGTTTCTTTTGAAATCAAAGGAATAAGAAATCGAACAATCGATGTTTTCAATTACTGGTTCCAAGTGTTCATCGCCCTGTATTTCTTGGGCGACATACCGATTACCGTTCTGAATCTTTTGGAGAAATAATAGGGATCGTCAAATCCCATACTAAATGCAATATCTTTTACTGAGCGGTTCGTAAAATTCAATTGCTGACATGCCTTTTGCATTTTCATTTGCACAAAATAATCGATCGGGGCATAACCTGTTTTTTGTTTAAAAAGGTTGGAGAACCTGGAAACGGAATAATTATACTGGCTGCTGAGATCACTTAATGAAATATTGTCATTGATATGCTCCTGCATATATATAATTGCACTGTCGACACAGTCAATCTTATCAGTTGCGGCCGGTTCATAGTGCCGTGAATTATAAATAAAGAGCGTAAGAAATTCTGAAAGGCACATATTTGCAAATAATAGATTATCGATACTATAACCCAACTCGAGTGTTTTATAAATTTTAGCAAAAAGGGAAATAATGTCGCCATTGTTTTTTACGTAATGTGGTTTGAAATGATTCTGTACAACCTGCATCTTGTTTAATTCCGGTAATGAATCTCCGCCAAAATGTATCCAGTAAATACTCCAGGGGTGATCAAGGTCGCTGCCGTAAGCATGCTCCGTGTTCTGTGGCAATATGAAAAATTCATTTGGGCCCACCTCGTAGCGTTGCGAACCTATCTTATACCACCCATGTCCGTCCACACAGTAAAAAAGGAAATTTTCAGGCAAGCCTTTTTTTCTATACGTATAGTGATCTTTTGCTTTTGGATAATAGCCGATGGAACAAATATGAAGGTGTTTTAAAAGCAAATTACCCTGCACCCGGGATTTAAGTATCTTTTTCGGGATCTCGATCCGTTGTCTTCCCAATCCATACCATACGTTTTTATAGGAGCCTTCTTTATGATCTTTATCTTTTATCATATGATACAAGCAATACAAAAAGGTAAATTACAGAAAAGTTTTAAACTAAGATAACAAACAGTCAGGGGCGGGACAGACGAGTGATTGTTTTGCCATCATTCGTGGGGGAATATGGTCTGTGAAAGGACAGCATCGGAGGAAATTTCTGATAAATTTCAATTGAGACGCAGGCGAAAGACTTTAAACACATTACTTCATCATCACCTCCACATCGGCCTTTCTTTGTTCGGGGAGAACTTTTAGCAATACCAGTTTCCCGTCTTTCCATTCGGCTTCTACAGTGGTCTTAAAGGGAGCATGCAATTTAAAATGCACATCAATATTTTTTGGCCATGCAGGGAGTAAGAATATTTTTTTATCATCGACCTGCAGCAGCATTTCCTGCAAACCGATCATGGCGCTCCCACCCCAATTATGATCCGGTACCCAATCAAAACCCGGTCCCCAGAACGCGGGAAACCGTCTTTGTGCATCTGCAAATTTTAATTGAGTAAGTTTCCATGCTTCATCTGTCAATCCCAATCTTGCCGCCCAGATATTATCCTGTTTCCAGCCAACATGACTTTTAAATTTTACAACATTCGTATCATATCTCCATGTATTGATCGCGGTATTTAATCCGGGTTTACCAACTCCATATAATCCCCATGGATAAACGGGATACAACTGGGGAGATTCCGTATTGTTTATTCTCTCCCATGATTTGGCAGGTGCAATAGTTGGATACCCTTTAAAGCTTGTAAAACTGATGGCAGGTGTTCTTTTTAATAGACTGTCATAATCATTCCGGCTGCCGGCAGAGATATATTTTTCCGGCAAAGCCCGTAAACGATCAATAACAGTTCGTAAGGCAGCAATCGTGGAAGTTGAGTTGGTCGCCAATTTATAAGTTTCAGCACCACTTCCGGGATAGAAAGTTAATTTGCCTGCATTGTCAAACGGCCTGGCGGTTCTTTTTTTGCTTTCATAATAATAATGCTCATAAAAAAACCGAACACAGCTTTCAATAAAGGGAATACGGTCGCTGATATCACGGCCTGTATATTGTTCTTCTTCCAGCATCATCAGACAAAACTCTAATACGGTATCCCATTCATATTCCAGCCATGCATTGTATTCAACTCCTCTATCAAAATTATCCGGGCGCTTTGTTCCATATTCGGCATAATTCGGTAAGCCGTAGTTTTCTATTTGCTCAGAAAAACAGGCTCCGCCATGATTCCAATAAACCTGGCTTCGCAATTCGGCATTTTTTAAAATGCGCAGGTAAAAATTTAATTGTGGCTGCAGCAGGTCCCAGTCCCCATTTTTGATCATCGGGAAATAAACCAGTCGCTGATTTTGTGCTGTGTGAACACCACCACCCCAGTTGCGGTAATCCGGCGTTAAACCTTTATTGGCAGTATCAGTGTGATTAGGATCAACTGTAAACAGACCACCGTTAAATTTTGTTGGCCATCGATCGTTAGAATTGCAACCCAGCATATAACGGAACAACTGAAAATTTCTGCCAATCTTCCATGCGAGGGATGAAGTATCGGCTTTGTTTATTTGGATAAAGCTTCTGCCCCAGAATTCCTTCCACCATTGTTGTGTTTTTGAAAATACATTTTTATTAGCTGATTCAATCAAAATAGATTTTAGCGACTGATGCCATTGTCCAAAATCCTTTGACTGTGCAGTATGCAATGCAAGAATAAGTGAATGTGACTTTGCGGCTTTCTTGCTTTTCAATTTCCATCCCCTGAAATCGGTTTGCTCATATACACCATCATAAGTTCCTGCATCGATAAAATTTTCTCCACGGAACAATCCACCAAAGGCAAGGTTCTTAAGAGGGTTGTATAACTGATCTTTTACCTCATCCATTCCCTGCTGCGAAACGGTAGTGTCAAAATTTGTTCTTTCTCCGTTATTATGATAAAATAATACTCCGCCGCTACTAAAACTTATCTCATCCTTAGCATACATTTTGTTTTTAGGTGGCGCCCATTTCCATGAATTGGAGAAGTTTTCCCGATTTGTGATCAGCCTGTCTTTATATCGCCAGCTTTCATAAATAGCTTCTGCACTAATCTTTTTATTAGCAGCTATATCGAAATGCGCGACAGGATTGAATACATCTACCCAGATCCTTGCTGTCGCTTTCACGCCATTATTTTCTCCATTAATTGTTATATAACCTTCCTGCAGATGTAATTCCTGCTTAAAAATTTTTCCATTAAAAGGATTTGGTGAAAGTTTTATCCGAACTCTTCCAGCCTTCATCAGGTTGTTGTCTTCATTAAAACTGCCGCTGCGTGCTGCATACACCAGCAGATCGCCATTTTCAATCCACACGTTCAATCCAATGTCTCCACCGCCACAGGGCATTGATTCAGATGCATCTTTACTTTGCGTGGTCCAGACAATATCATAGTTCGGGACCTGCCCTTTTGATGAGATATTAATAAATGAATAAAGTAATATCAGCAATCCACATTTCATCTTATATACATTCTTACGTTTCCAGCAAGCCCGGCAGGCAACAACGGTTTATCTTTTAATTTATACGGTGAGTTAAAATACGTCATTCTTTTCTCCGGTGATAATTGTTCATCCAATATTAGCCAATTTCGCCAGGTGTTGGTGACTTCAATTTCAATTTTGTTTTCTCCTTTTTTTATTGCGTTAGTAATGTCCAGTTCATAAGGTCGGGTCCAAAGAGTACCACAATTAATTCCATTTACTTTGATCGTTGCAATATTATAAATTGAATCGATCACAAGTGATACTGAATTCCATTTTTCGTAGTCAATAACAAAACTGTTCTGGTACGTAGCGGTCCCCGAATAATATTTTACCGCCGAATCAGTTTGCAGGGTCCAACTCTTTAGGGCATCCGGCGAAACAGATAATAAAGGTGCTCCATTATTTTTTTTGAAAGATATTTTCCAATCTTCGTTGAAAGGTATACCACCGCTTGAATGAACAGTCCAACCGCCAGATTCAAACGTCTCCTCTTTTCTGCTGAATACAATAAAAATTGCTTGTCTGGCTTCTAATGATAAAAAAACATTTCTTCTTCCTTTTTCAAGAGGCAGGGTGATACATCCACTAATTAGCCCCGTTACAGGATCAAATATCTCCGGCCTCTTTCCTGTTATGCGAAAAGATAATTCCACAGGCTGAAGGGAATCTGACTGATTCGAAATAAAATAAATCTCTGAATCGCCGCTCTTTCTATGTGTCCATGCTATGTTACCTTTTCTTACTGCCAGATCTTTTTGTACTCCAAACTTTAGAAATGACGTATCTCGATAAGATGTTACCACAATGTTTTTATTACCGTTAAATGATTTAATATGTTCTTGGCCGATGATGATCTTTACGCCTGCATTTGCCAACTGTTTCAATTTATTTAGTATAGCTGCACTCATTGTTCCATTCGGATTCATTGGGTGTTTCCCCGGTATAATCAGTACTGCATAGCTCGCACCCCCCGGCGTTATTACTCTCCCATTCAGCACTTTCATTTGCATTAAAACATCAGGATTAAAACAATCATAGCTATAACCCTGCAATGCATCAATATAATTTTCCGGGTTCGCCATATTTGCCGAATGTGTTACCCCATCAGGAATAGTTCGCATCGGTTGTCCTTCATTTTGTAACCGTTTTCTTTCTGCTTCCACTATTTCCTTTCCAAAAATTCCGGGCAATGTGTTTACTAATCGGTCAGGTAATATGGACCGTCGTGGCGTTTCTTCACTTGTAAATACAGCAATATCAACAACAGGTTTTCCCAATTGTAACAATGCCTGGCATCTTGTTAAGTATTCGATCCAGGCTTTGCTTTGTTTGAACCATGTTTGATCACGTTGATAAAACAAACCAATTCCATCCAGTGTCATTCCCGGTTTTTTATCCATCCAGGGATTATGCATGAAGACATGCAATGAAAGCTTATTGATGCCAGAAGCAAAGGCACGATCACCCAATGCCTTTAGATTACCGGGATGTTCGCCCCAATCGCTGCGTAATGTAGTAAACGCCTCCGCCTGTACAATATTCTTTCCATAAATATGTGCACCACTTATCGCATCGAACATATCGTTGGGCTTATCATGCGTTGGACTATTAAGCCAGAACTCTCCCATGGGTATATCAACATGCTTGTAATGCATCAGTCCGTCGCTTACAAATGTGGGTGCCATACTTTCAGCGCTGAATAATACTCCTTTTGTATGAGCGAGATTCTTTAGCGTTGCATAAAATTTATCATTCACCAGTTCAGCAATGGTTTGCCTGACATCGTGCAATACTTTCTCGGAAGTTTCCGCGTTGTCGATGGGGGTGCCAGTCATCACCAATAAATACGGAAGCAGGTCATAGCCTCTTTTTCTCTTAAATTCTGCGGCAAAATTTTTACTCCAGTTCTGGCTGCCACATTCCCAGCTGTCAACATGAAAAATTTTAATAACCTGTTTCGCTAATGCCGGATCGGTTTTGGTATAAAATTTTCCAAACCAATCATTGAATTGCAAAGACGTTGCTTCAATGCTGAACTTATCACATTCCAATCCCTTACCTCCACCGGCTGTGCTGTTAACAGCGCCGGTTGAAGTATGACCAATTCGTGCAATCACCCAGTTACCTGCAGCCGGTGTCCAGTTTAGTGATCCAGTTGCAGACAATTTGCCGGTAAGGTTAATTATTTTATTCTGAGCCACGGCATCTGATTCAGACACTTCATCCGTTGTTGTTTTTGCAGCAATACGCCATACACTTCCATTTTTAGCTTCATAATTATTTATGACCGGTTCATCGCTGAGATATATACCACGAACTCTTAATACAGGTCGCCATTTTGCCGCATCAAGATCTTCGCTGCCGGGTTCTGTACCTTCCTTCTTCCATTCAAGGCGAATATATTTTGCCGTAAAAGTCTTTATAGCGTGCGTATAGGGCAGTTCCCAATCCTGCCATCCATGACGTGGTGGATGCAATGTATCAACGGAAATAAAATTTACTCCATCATCACTTTTTTGAATAATAAATCGCTGTGCCTGGTAGTTATTGGTTCCCTCATGAATGCGGATCGAACGGCAAGTGAATGGTTCCGGGTATTTATATTGTATCCAACAGTTCGTGTCACTTCTGAAAGTTTCTTTATTGTCGGGGTCATGGAAAGAAAGGAATTGAGGCTTTGTTCCATTACTTGCTGTTACGGTGGGTACCAGTACAACATCGTTGAATGGAGAGGATGAATTTGCCGGATAGGCAAACACGGCAACATCTTTATAAAACCCGTTATATGATTCCGGCTGTTCCAAATTGATTTTTCCTGTGAACCCCTTGCTGATATATGTTTTTGTCCAAACTAATTTCTGCATCGACAACTCCGGAGTGATCCATGGTCCACCTGCTAATGCAAAACCATCACTAACATGAATTCCCAGCTGCAGTTTAAGTCTTTTTGCTTCCTGCATAGCAAATTTTACCATGGCCCACCATTCAGGAGTCAATTGCCTCACCTGCGGTTGAAATGGTATTGCAGATGAAGTATCCTTAATTGGCATGAGGTAGGCGCCCCCGATACCAACCTGTTTCATTGCTTCTAAGTCTGCGGTAATACCCTTTTTCGAAACCGCGCCATGTAACCAATACCAGAACACCCATGGCTTGGCCGATTCCGGTGGGATAAGGAAAGTTTTTTCAATTAGATCGACAGTCTTAGGTTGCTGTGCAAAAACCGGCAAAGATGTCACAAGCAGGCAAATCGAAATAAGAAAATGTTTTTTAACGCTTAACATTTTTCAGTCTACGTTCTCCGGGGCATCGGAGACAGGTTTTTAAAATTTTAATTTACTCGTTCCCTTATCAACGGATGTGGCAACCGCAATCCCACGATGATCGTCAATATCCACCGCGCAATAAAAATGGTACACAATACCCTTCCATTTCACCACAAAACTTTTATGGGCATACTTCGCATCATAATCTTCGGTCGACTTCACAAGATCATCACCGTTCCAATCTGTCCAGTTCACAAGATCATAACTGCAGGCAAATCGATTGAAGGCCTCCTTAGGCCGGTCTTCCCAGAATGCACCAAAATAAAACATCACCCATATATCACCTATCTTTTGGATAACGCCATCACCTGTGATCCCAATTTTATGATGAACGACAGGATCGGTTTGATAACGCTGCCAGTTGATCATATCATCCGAAACAGCCATTCCAATCCTTTCAAACCAACGCCACTTGGGTGTGTTATTGCTTGTATCGCCGTTTGCATTATAGTACATCACAAATGGATGACCCAACGTTTTGTTCTTGTCCCAAATGATCGAACTCTTGTATAATTTTTTATTCTCCCACCAGCGAACATCTTTATCCGAGGCAGATAAAATGGGATCACCTACCCTGTTCCATTCATGCGGTTTGGCCGGGTCTTTCTCTGTGTGTGCAATACCAATACTCAATTTACCGGTTTCATACCCTTTCTCCCTGCCACCTATATAACTCATCCAATATTTCTTATTGAATTTCTGCAATTGATAAGAACCGCCCCACTGATGATCTTCCAAAGCTGTATAACCTGCTCGCTGATTGGCATCCCATTCCATATCCTTTAGACCCAAAATATTTCCATCAATAGTTGTATCTCCAAAACTCATAATTCTGCCAAGTGGTTTCCATTCCAGAAGGTTTTTACTTTTAGCCAGCCATGTTTCATAACCTCTTCCATCGAATAATATATATGTCATGTACCAAACTTTGCCTTTTCTGAAAACAGAAGGACAGTCGATCTTCTTTGAATCGTTTTCCGGCACTACAACCAGGCCATATTTATAGGGCGTCTTCACTTCATCATAAATTTTTTGCATTACAGATCGTGGGACTTCTTTCTGAGCATTTGATTGGATCACAGAGGCACATAGAACACAGAGCAACACGGAGAGAATCATTGTGCATCTTCGTGTCTTCGTGTCTCCATGGTTCAAAAACTTAAAATTTAATTTCTTTTGCTCTTTCACCTGCAGATTTATTTTTTGAATTGAAAGGAACGATATAAAAACTATAATGATATGGTTGTGCCTTAATTTGATACTGCTCCAACGGTGCTGCTACATCGCTCCAGCTATCATTGCCACCGACACCCATCTGCACCAAATCAATATTCAGTGTAATATAATCAGCAGGTTTTAATTTGTTCGTATGCTTTGCAGTCTGAATATTTTCTTCCGTATAAGGCCAGGCACTCATGCTTAATAAGCTATCCGCAACTATCAACAGCCCATCTTTTGTTTTGGGATCACTTAAATACATCCATCCCACATCCGTACGGTTTCCATTTTCCTGCGGCACTACATAGTTTTCCATAAAATCATTGATCGGCATTTTGTAAATACCCACATCTGCGCCATAACGTTTATCAATGTAATTTTCAAATGGACCACGCCCGAAGTATTCAATCTCTGTAAAATCTTTATTAATGCCGCCTTGCAGACCAATTTTTGGAATGTTAGGTAACCCTGGTTTTACATTCAATTTAAAATTTACTTTAATGACACCGTTGCCATATATATAATAATCAATATCAACAGTTGCGCTATCGCTGATCAGAGAATAAGATTCTGTGACAAAACCACCTCCCTCATTATTTTCTTTTTGTATAAAAGCTCCGCCTATCGATGATTTTTCTAATTTCAGATCACCTCTATACCATTGCGCTAATTTTCGCTGTGGTTTCCATCCTCGCCTATCATTATCTGTTAAGGGCCTCGTAAAATGAGGGGTGAATTGTTGAAATATATGTTGTTTTCCGTGGTATGAAAAAGAATTCAAGCCACCGTTCCCAACGTTTCGGAAGCCGATTGAAAAACCCTTTCCATTATAATAAACATCAAGCCCGGTTTGAGTAGTTGTCAAATCTCTGCCTGAAGGAATTGTAACTACGCTTTTCCTAGCTGCTTCGCTAAGTAACAATTGATTACTTGCGATCTCAAATCCCTTTGGAGCCCATGGTTCATCTTTCAACAAAACAAAACTTATTGTAACATGATATGCTGCGTCTGGTTTCATTTTTGGCAGCCATTGTGAAATTGGAAAATCAACTACATCATTCGGAGTAACATCAATGCCTCCAATCTGTTTGTCAACTATCACCCTGCCATCTTCTTTTACTTTAATGTAAGCGGTGTACTCGTTTACATTTTTTATTTCACTCCTGTTAATGATCTTTATTAAACCTTTGTCCTGGTCAGCCCACTCAACCAGTATCGGTTGAAAAATCCTCTTACACTCATACATTGCTCCTTTGGGTTTTCCATCGGCATTTACAACTCCTTTGATCGTAAAATTGTCAAAATACTTTTCACCGAAGTCGCCTCCGTACGAATAGTACGTTACCCCGAGAGAATCTGTTTTTTCTAATGCCTGGTCCTTAAATTCCCAGATACAGCCACCGATCACTCTTGGTAAACTTCTCCACTGATCCCAGAATTCTTTCAGGTTGCCGACACTGTTACCCATTGCATGTGCATATTCGCAAAAGAAGACCGGTCTTGAATCTCCATTCTTCTGATTAACTAATAAGGGCGCTGTGTAATCAGAAGGATACATCCTGCTGATCACATCCACATAATACTGGTCAAGCGGATTCTGTATGCGGTGTGAATGATCATTCGATCTCAGATAACGTCGATCGGATGGATCAATGTATGCTTCTTCTTTTGGACTTCCCATTGCCGGTTCATAATGCAAGGGCCTTGTCATATCAAAATCTTTTATCCAACCTGCCATTGCCGCATGATTTGGGCCACTGCCGGCTTCGTTGCCCAAACTCCACATGATAATTGAAGGATGATTCTTATCCCGTAATGCCATGCGACTTATCCTTTCCAAATATGCGGCTGTCCAGCTTGCATCATGATCAAGTTTGCCACCTAATCCGTGTGTTTCATGATTTGCTTCATCAATCACCATCATGCCAAACTCATCACATAAATCTAATAAGTAAGGATCGCTGGGATAATGGGAAAGCCGGATACAATTAAAATTGAATTGTTTGATCGTTTTTATATCCTGCAAAATATCTTCTCTTGATAATGCCTTCCCTTTTGTTGGATGATGATCAGGGCGATTGACGCCATATAAATAGGTCAGCTTGCCATTGATGAGCAGCTTGCTGTCACTTTTACGAAACTCAATAGAACGAAAACCAAGCTTACAGGTTTTTATTTCTAAAACATTGCCAATACTATCTTCTAAAGTCAAGACAAGTTTATACAAGTTCGGTTCTTCAAAACTCCATTTTTTTGGATGGGTAATAGTTGTCTCCAGCAAACCAAATTTTACTCTGTCTAATCTTGGATGAATTTCATTGATGATATCATCAACTTTCGTTTCTAGGGCATTCTGTAAAACAGGTTTATCTGCCTCGTTATACAATTGTGCCTTTAATTTATAACCCGGCATCTCGTATCCGGTAAGATTTTCAATTCGCGGACGAATACTTAATACAGCATCTTTATAATCTTTGTCCAGTTTTGTTTGATAAAAGAAATCTGCAATTCTCAATTTTGGTTCTGCCATCAGGTACACCTCACGGTGAATACCACTCAATCGCCACTGATCCTGGTCCTCCAAAAAACTTCCATCACTCCACCTGATCACCCAAACAGATAAAATATTTTCTCCGTCGTGCAAATACGGTGTGATATTAAATTCCGAAGGAAGAAAGCTATCTTCTGCATAGCCCAGAAATTTTCCATTAAGCCAAACCTTACAGGCAGAACTTACCCCACCAAAATGTAAGGTGATGTTCATGTTCTTCCAGTGTGCCGGAATCGTTAAGGAACGCTGGTAACAACCAACTCCATTATAATCTTTAGGAATGTAAGGTGGATTTACAGGACGAAATGGATACACAGCACTTTTATAAATTGGCTTGTCATAACCTTGCATTTCCCAGTTGGATGGAACAGGTATTTTATTCCATCCACTTACTTTGCTTTTATAAAAATCTACCGGTTCATCACCGGGTTTTAGCGCAAATGCAAAATCCCATTCACCATTCAATGAAATATATCTTCCGCTTTTTTCCCTGTCACCCTTTAATGCATCATTTAAGTTGGCAAATGAATAAGCAGTTGCTCTTGATGCATCACGATTGATACCACTTATGGTTGGATCTTCGTAAGGTTCACGATTGTAAACAGATGGAGCAACGGGTACAGCAGCCGGGGTTTTATCAACCAATTGAGCAAGTGAATGATCAATGGTGAATGGGGAAAAGAAAACAATTAATAGTATGTACAATCTTTGGATCATTGAATGTATATAATTATTCAATCGAAAACAGAACCACAAACGGCGCCCCGTCGTTTGTGAGACAAAAAAAGTTTCATCGCCGGTAGTATGGACATTCTCGTTGCTTCTAAAAACCAATTTTACCTTGACATTGCCACAAATAGAAAACCATGTTGAACATTTGTAGTTTAAATTCAAACCACCAAGTCACAAAGTCACGAAGTAACACAAAGTAATCTTCGTGGTGAACATAAATTAAGCCGATGCCTGAACGCTTTCAGTCTCTTCAACTCTAAGTTCTCCCTTCGGGGGGCTGGGGGCCACAGCTCTCCTACTCCAGTAATTCGCCAGAATACTTCCGCTTATATTCATCCAGGGACTGAACACTGCCGCAGCCAAACCAACCGTGCCCAGCTTGCCCATACTACCCGCAATACCCGATGCCATGCCTCCATTCTGCAATCCGACCTCAAAGGCAATGGTGCGACTCGAATTCTTATCGATACCAAACAAGCGACTGAGCGAATAACCAAAAAAATAGCCAGCAGCGTTATGAATAACCGATGCAATAAATAATAATACGCCAACCTTCACCAGGTTCTCCCGCCCTGCAGCCGTAGTCACTGTTGTAAAATAGATAATGCCGAACATGGATATCAGCGGCATGATGTTATCAAGCTTTGGAAAACGATCATATAAATAATGATAGACGACACCGGCGATCACGGCACCGGCAAAGAAACCCGAAAGAGTAACGGATTGTTGTAACGCCTTATCCGTAATAATTCCCTGCCAGAAAACAACAACAAATAACCATATGACAGCGATTCCAGACACGCGGTAAACTTTCTTTAATTGAGCATCCGTTGCTCTTTTCATATAATCATGCAACAAGGCAGCGCCAATAGGAACAAGTACAATTTTAATTATCTCGATCATCATGTCGATGAACTTTACTTCTATCAACGTTCCGGCAAGTGTCTTCATCAGCAACGGTGTCATCAGCGGAGCGATCAATGTTGCCATTGCTGTGACGATAACCGATAACACCAGGTTTGCTCTTGCGAGGTACACCATAACATTTGAGGCAAGCCCGCTGCTGCAACTGCCAATTAAAATTATACCGGCTGCAATTTCCGGTTCAAAATGAAAAACCTTTGTCAACAGCAATCCCATCAATGGCATTATGCTGAAATGACAAAACAAGCCGACCATAACGCCTTTACCGGTTGTTGCAATGCCACTAAAGTCTTTTAAGCTCATGTGTGTGCCCATGCCAAACATCACTAACTGTATGATGACAAGTATTAATGTCTTATCCCGCAGGTTTAATCCACCCCAATTTTTAAATGCATCGGGAAAGATCATGCCTGCCACGACTGCGCTAATGATCCATGCGGTGTATTGATATCCTTTTAATGGAGGCACTGCACGCAAACCAATCGCTAAACTGACAGCTGTTATCAGTGCAGCCGGTTTCCATAAGATTTGCTGTTGCATACCGAGTCCAATAATTAACAGGATTACTGCTATGCCGCTTACAATTAAGGATATTTTACTTAGTTTGATCATAGACCTCACCCCTGCCCCTCTCCATGGGAAAGATGGTCGGGTTACTTTAAAATGGTTGACAAATACTCCATGGCGATCGGTGGGCTTGCGAGTATCGGTACTTTCTTATCAGCTTCGCTGAATGTATCCACCACTCTTGCCATGGATGCCTGTGCCAAAACGATCACATCAACTTCTTTAGACAATTCTTTCAATGCATCGCCAACTTTCTTATCGTGTGTTGCCGCATCACCGGTCATTAATGCATCAAATGCTCCTTCGCATAGTTTTGAGACCAGCACAATTTCTTTTCCTGCCGCCGCCGCACGTCGTTTCACCAGGTCACTTGTAGGATCTAAGGTTGTCGGCAATGTTGCGATCACGCCGATGCGTTTTCCTATTTGCACAGCTTTGTCTGCCATTGGCTGATCCACTCTCAACACCGGCACTTTTGTCATTCCCGCGGCCGCTTCCACTGCCGGTCCGATCGATGAACAGGTAAATAGAATATAGTCGGCGCCTGCATCCTGTGCCGACCCGGCATAGTTCACCACTCTTCTGGATGTGTCAGCTGTCAATTGCCCGGATGCAATAGTGTTCCTGATCAAACTATCGTCAACGATGTTGAAAGTTTTTACATTTGGCAGGTACTTATTGCACAGCTCTGCAAATACGGGCACCAATGTCGCCGATGTATGAACTAAGCCTAAAGTTTTTTGTGACATGTTTTATATTGAATGTTTTTAGTTTTTATGTTACCAGCTTTTGCGCTACTATCATCGTCCCTTGTGCCTGCCCCGACGAGCCGACGAAGTTTGCGGAACCCGGGGTCGCACTATTGTGCTTTGGTTCGCTATTTACCTATTCCTTATATTTCTTTTGTCATCCTGAGCGAAAGGAAAGACTGTTCAAATTTTACTCTCACAGATTACACGGATCTATACAGATTAGATTTCAGTGAACATCTGTGAAATCTGTGAGATTTTTATTTCTTATAATGCTCCACGCATCATCACCCCAAAATAATCCTCACCTCCCACCTGCCCTCCTTTGAAATTCACTTCTAATCCATCGATCGATTTATTTTTTGAATAAGCTTTGCATAATGGAGCACCACTTACTAATGGCGCAATCATTTCCACTGCCTCAATTTCCATGGCTCTTGCAGCATAGCTACTCGTATCACCACCTGCAATTACTACTCTTTTTAATTTGGTCTCTTCACAAACTTTTTTTGCAATTGATCCTAATGCTTTCCCCAGGATACGAGATGACCCTGGTTGTTCTATATCACGAATATTGCCTGTATGTATAATAACACTTTTGTTTTGTCTGAGAGCCGATAAAATCTTGTTGAGGTCGGCTCCAACTGAAAATCCATCTCCTGAGTCTCCTTGAAATATCTCCATTTCTAATGGGACTTCAATAAATCCTTCCGCAACCGCATAGCCAATTTGATTTTTTGTAACAGGCGAACAACTGCCTGATATGACTAATAATGGCGTTGCTTTATGAATTTTCTTCCATTTAGTTCGGGGTTTCAATACTTCAATCCTGTTCCAACACTTGCCCAAAGCCATCTCAATTCCTGAACCACCAACTGAGAATAATTGGCCTTGCTTTTTCTGTTGTGTATTTAACCATTCACCAATTTTCAGCAACTCATTTTCGTTCATAGTATCAAGCAATACTACCTTCTCATCAGTAATATTATCAAGCCATTCCTTTTTTCTTTTTCTCTGCTGTACATTGTCAATTAATCCAATTCTTCTACTGGTCTGTTTGCCCAGGTGAATTCTCAGGTCCGCTTCATTCATCGGTGTCACAGGATGTTTACTCATGGATGGATGCCTGTCCAACCGGTAAATATGTCCATTGCTTCCTATCCCCATTCTTGCGTACAAATTCCCAAACAGGCAATAACGACCCAATGAGGGCATACCCCCAATCACCGGAATTACATCATTATTAAAAATTTCAGCTCCACAATCGATAGCCTTACCAATACTTCCAACAACTGGCGATGAATCAAATGTTGAACAAATCTTATAATGAACATGTCTTGCCCCTGTTGATTTCATCTCTTTAAGAGCAGGTATTAATATCTTTTCCATTTCAACCGATGACAATGACCTTGTTTTACCAGCTACTCCAAATGCATCCAGCTTAGGAAAAGTGTCCAATTGCTCTTTTGTTGGTGTTTCAGTGAACAATAAAGTACTTGCACCGGCCTTACTGATAAATTCCAGTGCGTCAGTGCTACCGGTGAAATCATCACCATAAAATGCGAGTAATATTTTTTTATGCTTGCTCAATTATCATTGCGATTTGCTTGAATCTTCCCCAAGTCCCCCTTCGGGGGATTTAGGGGGCTGAAGTTTTCAACTGATTTACCAAACTCTTTATACTGCTTTGCCGCTTCTTCCAGACTCAATCCGGCTACGGCTGCCGCCCATGCCTGCTGCAAGGCCGTTACTCCCGCCGCTGCTCCCATTGGGTGCGCCATAATTCCACCGCCTGCCATATATAATAGATCAACAGTTTTTGTTCTTCTCCAGGTTTCAAAAGCCTGTCCTCCCCATTGACCGGATGAAATAACCGGCATTACTGTTTTATGATCATACATTTTTGCCAGGCATGCTTCAATGGAAGCCACTACACTGTCATCGCTCTCCCAGAATTTATTTTGAATGCCATTTACATGCAGTTGATCAACACCAGCTAACCGCCATATTTTTTGATAGGCTTTGAAATCAATTCCCAACAACGGATGCCTGGTCAGCATTCCCCAACCATTACGGTGTCCATGAATTGCCAATTGTCGTTGGTCAGCTATCTTTTTTACCCCGGATAATCCGACACTGTTAATGCTAACCATGGCACAGGTAGCACCGCTTTTTTTGATCTTTTCATAGCGTTGCAACATTTCATCTATCTCGCCGCTGATATTAAATGCATACATCACTTTTTTTCCGGTTTTATCAGCATGAGCATTTATCACCTTCATGACCGCATCGACGCGGTCATTGAAATTTGAATTAGCAGATGAGGAAAGAAGTTCATCATCTTTTACAAAATCAATTCCTGCTTCAGCCAGTGTTTTTACAATATCAGCAGTTTGTTCCGGCGATAAACCAATTGATGGTTTAATGATCGTCCCTATCAACGGCCGGTCATAGACCCCTGTTAGTTTTCTGCAACCGTCAATGCCAAATGCAGGTCCTTTATACGCTTTGCCAAACGAACCAGGTAAATCAATGTCCATCAACTTCAATCCCGTGAACTGGGCGATCTCATAAAGGTTTCCCTGTAATGTCGAGATCAAAACAGGAAGATTGTGTCCAAAATTTTCAATACTCCATGAAACCTTTACAATGGCCCGGCAATATTTGTCATCATTACTATTTGCTCCCGGAATCGCTGGTTCATTGACCGTTTCTAAATGCTCAACAGACTCAACCCGTGCCGCAAAGCGTTCTTTTAATTCCAAAGTTTCTCCCGGCACAGCAACAAAAGTGCCCGATGATTGTTCACCCGAAAGAACTGCCGCTGCTTTTTCTGGAGCAAAAGGTGTTTCAATAAAATATGTTGCTGTAATCCTTTCCATGACCTCACCCCAAACCCCTCTCCAAAGGAGAGCGACTTTTAGAGTCCTTATTTTTTAAAGTTTCTTCATTACCAGTTCTCATTGTACTTCGATTCAGTGAGTTTACCTCTGCACATTTAACCAAACTGTCATATCAGTTTTACCCCGGTTTGCCCAGGCGTAATACGGAATGAGTTTTAATGTTACAGGTTTGGTATTTGTATTTAATTCCTTGTATAAACTATTTTTCCAGTTGATGCTTTGCAACAATTTTGCCTGTCCTGTTAATGCTATCACCTTACCATCAGCGATTTTCATTGATACAGCTTGCAGCTTGATCGATGCCGGAACTATCACATCAAAAACGTTTTGACCCGGCAAATCAGCACTCTCCAGGCAATACACTATTGGCCCTTTCTTTACAGTGACTCGATTTTTTGTTTCTTCCACCAGTGGGTTGCTTTCAATTAAAGTCGCCGGCATATCCAGGATCAATTCAATTCTGTCACCCTTTTTCCATGAGCGTTTTAATTCATTGTAGGTGTGTAACCGAACCGCCTCGGAGACATTTCTGCCATTTATTCTAATGTCTGCATTCTTACACCATCCCGGAATTCTTAAAAAAATAGAAGTGGGTGATGTCGTGTTCTCATTTATCGTAATAACAATTTTCCCATCCCAGGGATAGTTAGTCGTTTGCTCTAATTTTATGTCAGATCCATCATGCAATTCTGTATTAAGCGAATTGCCACCATACATGTTAATATACAATCCTTTTTCTCCGATGCTGTAGAAATAATTATTGACTTCAGCGATGGTGCGTACCGTATTCGGTGGGCAACAATTTGACTTACTGATATATTCCGTCCTTCCCCCTTCCCAGCGCAAATGATAAGGATAATCTGCAGACGCAGCAAGTGGGTTTGTATAGAAGAATTTTGTTCCCTTCATATCTATTCCGCTCAGGACACTATTATATAAGGCCAGCTCAACAATATCTGCATACTTTGTATCGCCCGTCAACAATAACATCCTCCAGTTCCAAAGTACATTGCCAATATTGGCGCAGGTTTCATTATGGGCACTGAAATTGGGTAATTGAAAATCTCTTCCATAAGACTGATGAACCTTCTGAACCGTGTCCGGCTTGTAAGAAGTACCATCTACAGAAACGCCATCATACAACGCACCGCACCCTCCTGTCACATACATTTTTGTATTGATCACATTATCCCAGAGTTTATTCAATGTATTCAGCAACGTCACATCGCCGGTTTCTGCATACACATCAGCAACACCGGCAAATAAATAATTTGCTCTTACCGCATGACCTACCACTTTATCCATATCGCGGAATGGTTCCCGGTCGCTGTTATCATCTGTTCCTTCTACTGTTCCTCTTATATCGATCAGTTTGTTTACGAGTGTTAAATACTTTTTTTCATTTGTTGTTCTGTACAATTCGATCAGTCCCATATAATGTGATGGACAAATTGCATTTCGCGCCTGTTCAGGTGTGGCGGTATTATAAAAACCAATTAAGAAATCAGCGGCTTTCTTTGCAATTTCCAGCAAGCTTGTTTTACCGGTTGCACGGTAATGAACACAAGCAGCCGTCATCAGGTGCCCAAAATTGTAGGCTTCAAAACTCAACTGGTCATCGAACATTTTTTCTTTACCGGTTTTCTTTTGTTCAATGATATTCTTTGTGTAGATATATCCATCGCTTTTTTGCGCCTTACCGATCACATCAATTGCTTCATCCATCCATGCTTCAAGCTTTTTATCCTTTGTGGAAGCATACATCGCCGCTACTGCTTCCAGTGTTTTATAGAAATCTCCGTCATGAAATGATGGGCCACGAAACCTGCCCGTATCCAATCCCGCCGCGATCCTGAAATTTTGAAATGAATAGCACATATCCTTGCTTGTGTAGATCTTCCACAACGCCGGTACCATGGCATCACGACAAACTGCAAACCGTTCTGCCCAGAATCCTTTTGTCCATTGAACATCGCCGATGCCAACGCTATTCAGCCTGGCATGTGGGCTCGCATGCGTATTTACCAAACCATTCTGCGCAATAAGTGAAAAGTGAAAAGTGAAAAGTGAAACGATGACAAGAACTGTGTTCAATTTCACATTTGACTCTTCAGGTTGGATATTCTTTTTTTTCATACACACTAATTCAATTCATACTTAATTGTATAAGATTTCCCTTTTTCAATTTTCAATTCATGAAGATTATTGCCTTTGCTAATCATGGTGCCGGCACTGATTTCAGGTTTTGTTTTGCTTTTGAAACGAAGAGTTCCTGTTCCCGCTGCTCCCGTTATCTTTATTTCCTTAGTACTAATGCTTAATTCAATATTTCCACCAGGAGTGGGCACTTTCCCTTCCATCCATTGCAGGCCGCCCAGGTTTGGTTCAACAAGATAGGTGTTGTAACCAGCAGATGTTGGCTTTACGCCAAGATAGTATTTACCTAACAAATAGATCGGGCTGGCTCCCCATGCATGACATAGACTTTTTCCAAATTCTCTTCCATACATGGCATAGTGCTCCGCTCCTTTCTTTGTGGGATTATATTCTTCCCAAAAACTCGTGGCGCCCAATTTCAGCATACCACCCCAGTAATCTTTCATTTCTTTCAACACATAGTTCTGTTCACCCAGTGCACACAAAGCCTCTAATTCATAAAATCTCATATAGGGGGTGGTGATCTTCTGAATATTATCGTTGAGCAGCACAGACTTCTTTACTGCTTGTTTTTGCTGTGCATTAAAATAATCAAAGAAAATAGCAAACATGTTTGAGTAGCGGGTTACATTATCTGTTTGTTTACCATCAACACGACTATGCACCAATGCCTGCTTCTTCTGATTCCAGTAAATAGTAAATAACTTTTTCCTCAGATCGGCAGCTAATGCTGTGTATTGTGAGGCAGCCTGTTTATCATTTACAATACCGGCGCAGAGCGCCATTGTTTCCAAACTTCTTGCAAACAGTAATTGTTCAAAACTTACCTCACCTTTCTTGCTTAGTCCGGCAGCCCAGTCAATGAATATCCAATCACCAGGTAATCCTTCCAGCAATCCATTCTTATTTCTTCTTCCCAGCACATAATCCATCAGGCTTTTCATGCGGTCATAGTTCTGCTGGATAAACGTTTTATCACCGCTGTATAAATAATAATCATAGATGCCCAGGAACCAGTAAAATGTATAATCCATGATCGTATTGATATGTCCTGTAACGGGATCTTTACCGCGCAATGCATACATCGTGCTTGTTACCGTGCGATTATCATTCATCAGGTAATAATTCATCAAATAACTTTGGTAGGCATCACCGCTCCACACCCAGCGATCTCTCTTGATACCATCAATGAAAAATTCTCTTGTACTTAAATGCAACGTGTATTTCGCGACATCATAGATCTTATTTATCTCTTCATCGTTACAAATAAAACTTCCGTTGTCCGGAATATCCGCATACTCATACAACATGGATACATCTTCAAAATGCACATTGCCTTCTCTCACAATATTCACATAACGAAACGCTTTTGATAATGGCATAATAGAATCTTTGGCAGTTGAATTCTCGATGATCAGTTTATCCACTGTGACCGCGCCCTCTTTACTCAATGCTTCCTCCCTGCTTTCACCGTAGTAAATCGTGAGACTGCCATTACCCCTCAATCCATGAAGTTTGATGAATCCAAAAGTCTCTTTTCCAAAATCAACCAATATCGAATTATCGTTCACTTGTTTGCTGGCTGCTTGTAAGGGAGTGACCGGTAATTTGAAGTTGGATGGTGGCGCCAGCGGATCGCTGAAATTCCAATAACCTGCATTTAGCCATTTGGTAGCTGAAATGTCTGATGTCTTTCCTGTTTCATCGATCCATTCCTTGTCTTCAAATGTGGTAAGCCATGTTCCATCGCTTACGATCGTTTTTCCTTTAACGTAAATTGATGGCACGGCTTCCTGGCAAAATACTTTGATATTGATCTTATGTTTACCGGCAGGTACCTTTATTTTAGCAGGCGTTCCTTCAAACGGTTTTCCATCAAGCTTTACATTGTATTGTCCTTCGGTATAGATCGAAACCTCTTCCGGTTCTTTCAGATCAAACACTTTATGAAAATCCATCAGGACATAATGATTATCCATTTTCCAGAATACTGGAAAAAACGTTTCCCTGTCTGTTCTCCTGTTTTGCATTTGGTTGCTCAGCCATATTTCATAATCTCCGGGATACCAGATCCAGGTGGCGTTTTGCGAAAGCAGTGAAATGTGAAAGGTGAAAAGTGAAACGATGAAAAGAATTCTTTTCACGTTTGACGTTTGACGCCTGACAACTTCATAAGTTCTTTTCCGCTTCATAATTAGTGTCCATTAAAAATGATGTATAATGAAAGTATGACCAGTCCCAATAGTGCAAACAGGATTTTCACCGGCTTATCTGTTTTTGGCAATTCATTTTCTTCAATAGTTGCCTTCACTTTATTTTTATCAAGCAAAGAAATTGTGATGGCGGAGACAAACAGAAATACAAACAAGTAAAAAGAAACTAAAAAGTAATGCGGCCACCACGTATTCCTACCCGTTTCATTTTCGGGTGGCAGGATCCACAGGTTTAGCATGCCCACAAAAAGGCTGACTGCTGAACCTGCTGACAATATTAAATTGACGGCAAGCCTGGTAGTGCCTTTCCAAAACACACTCAACAAAAAAGTGACGGCAAGTGGTGGGGCCAAATAACCGAGAATGGATTGAAAGATATCGAACAATGTTTTTCCTTTTACATTATCCAATGCGATTGCCATTAACACAGCCAATACACAACCTGTAATTACCACCACACGTCCTACATTGATCTGCTGCTTTACTGTAGCATTTTTGTTTATGTTATTTACATAAATATCTTTTGTGAAAACGGTACTCAATGCATTTAAAGATGAACCGATCGTGGCGACCAGCACAGCAATCAATACACAGATCACCAAACCATTTAATCCTGAAGGAAACAAACTGGTCACCATGGTCATGTAGGCTAATTTATCGTCGCCAAGGTCCGGATATAACACATAACAAATAATACCCGGCAAAATAAACATCGGTAATGCCAATACTTTTAACCAGCCGATAAAATTAACTCCGAGCTGACCTTGTTTTAAATTGCGGGCACCTAATACAGACTGCACCATACTTTGGTCAGTACAAAAAAATGCAACTGCGGAAACGGGGTAACCTAATAAAAGAGCATGCCATGGATAACCAGGATCAGATGCCGGCCTGATGAGATTCCAAAAATCTGAAGGTGTTTTAGCGGCTAAGGTTTTTATGCCTCCAAGTTCTTTTAACCCCAGATAGGTTAACGTGAGTGATACAATGATCAGCAATATCATTTGAAAGACATTCACCTTTGCAATCGCTTTCAGTCCGCCCATATAAGTGAACAAGCCTGAAAAAGTAACCAATGCAATGGTCGATTGCCACATCGGGATCCCCAGTATTTGCCTGACCAGGATGCCACCGCTAAACAAGCCCAATGAAAGCCAGCTGATCAGGATCTTTATGAGTGCATACCCTGCTAAAATATCCTGTGTGCTTTTTCCATATCGTTGACCCATATACTCCGGCATGGTGCTGACTTTACTTGCCATGTATCGTGGTGCAAAAACCATTGCCAACAACAATAAAAAAACAAAAGCATACCATTCAAAGTTGGCGCCAACAATTCCGGCGGTAAAACCAATACTTGCAAATGCTAATAAAGAGGAAGGCCCAACATTCGTTCCCCACATATTGAAGCCGATATTATACCAGTTGAGTGAGTTTTGTGCAAGAAATAGTGTTTCGTCTTTCTTTTGTTGCTTAACGCTTGCTATATACCCAATCACCAATAAAATAACCAGGTACAATGCAACAATGGCAAAGTCAAGAACGGTTAATTTATCGTAGATCTTATTCATTTATTTTTTACGTCACGACGACACAAAAGCACAAAGATTCACGAAGGCTTTGTATCACCCGGCGTCTTAGTGACTTAGTGGTTCAAGTCCATATTCATTTAATATTTCAGAAACATTTACGGGCTTACCAGTTTGTAAGCTTCTATCCATAGCCTGCAACAAAGCCACTGTTCCGATTCCTTCTTTCATATCCGGATAAGCAGTAAAGCCCTGTTCGATTGAATCAACAAAATATTCAAGGTAATTCTGATACTCTCCGGCATGATGACTCTGTCCTTCAAACCGGAAATAATATTTCAACGTTGAATCACCCCACGTAATAATTTTTTCCTCACCTGTTTTGTCTGTGATCGCATAACGCAGTTCATGATAATCGGCCTGCGATGCCCCTTCAGTTCCTCTCAATATACAAGTCATGCCACTATCTCTTTTTACCGGTGGTGTCGGTCCTGTATAACTTCCGCTAACCCGTGCTACTCTTCCATCCGTGGACCTTAAAATAAAATGCATCGTGTCTTCATTTTTTAATCCTGCTTTCTTTCCATTTGCACTGATCATCCCATAACCCATCACTTCTTCGATGTCTGGCATATACCATCTTATAAAATCAACAGGGTGGCTTAAGCCGCCGTACAGCCATTTAAATGTCTTTTCCAATGCCCATTTTTTTTCAAGGAACCAGCGGTGATCGGCATTATAATGGCTTTCTACAGTGATCAGTTCGCCGATCGACCCAGCTTCGAAATCCTTACGCTGTCTTTTATAGGGTTCAAAAAATCTTGAGCTCTGTCCGACAAAAACTTTCTTACCTGTTTGCTTTCGCAATGCTATTAATTCTTTTGCCTTGCGCAGATCATCGATAAAAGGCTTGGTGCAAACGACATGTTTTCCTGCATTCAGGGCCATCGCAATATGTTCAGCATGCAAATGATCCGGAGTGTAAATGGCGACGATATCGATCTCAGCATCCTTCAGCATGTCATCGTATTTCGTCGTATAATTTTTAAAATCAAATTCTTTACATCGTTGTTTGCATAACTCTTCATTTGCATCACAAATAATTTTCAGCGTAAGCTTCTTACTTTGCAATGCTGCTGACATGGTGCTTCTGCCTTCTCCTAATCCTAGTATGCCGATTGTTTGCATTTCTCTTTTTTATTCTCTATGTTTCTTATGTCCGCCGCGCCTCCCCTGGTTTTCTTTAAACCATAGAATACACAAAGACACCAAGCTTTACAGGGGGTTTAAGAATACCCAGGTTTCGCCAGGTTTTGTGCCAGGTATTCCTTCCTGATATTTTCCCATAATTTTATTCCATTCCACCATCTTTGGGTTATTTTCAGTTGTCTTTGGATTCAGTTCATCCAGGGTCTTCCCCTTTGGAATACTGATCACCAACACCAACCGCCTTCCGTTTCTAAAAATCAGCAACTGCTGAAAATCTGCATTGCAAAATCCTTTTGCTATATCCGGCCATTTCTGAAATTGAGTGGCGTGGTAATCTAAATATTCATTTTGCAATTTTTTATCAGCAACCAAATTTGCCGTCAATAAGACATACTCCCATTCTTTTGCAACTGATTTATCCGGACAATGCTTCTTTTTGTTATACTCATAAAACAGATCGTGATACACTTTTACTTCAGTGTCAGGAAAATTATTCTGTATTCTTCCCTGCATCACTCCTACGTCAGCAATTTTAGCAAAGATCACATAATGATTTTGCCATTGATAGATCGCATCGCCATCAATATTGTTTTGAGTAAGTAATTCCTTTAGCTTAGTAAGATCAATCTGCTTTCCATCTTTCACTACCATCCCGATCACTTCATTATGTTCTTCATTGATCGGCAAATTCAACTTTGAAGCAGCTCGTTCCCCCAACAACCACTGATAAGAAGTCTGCAACCCAGCACTCAGTTTTATGGTTTCGGCCGCACCAGGTCCATTATTGCTCCATTCATTGCCCGGGCCATTTGCATTTTGGAGATATTTTGTTGAAGGTGTCCAGTTATCTTTTACCGTAAAACCTGACGACCCCTCATCAGCATAGATATAAAACCAATGCGAAGGCAGATGTGCATACGGCGCTTTATAAATGCTGTCAATATAATTTTCACTGATAACAGAACCCGGTTGTGCGCTCAATGTATAAATCCCACTGCAATCATAATTATGCTTACCATAATGATGGATCTTGTTGCCAATAATTTTATTATTCTTCATTGCATTCGGAGCAGTCGTCCAACCCCAACCCATGCTGATGCCGGTATAAGAAACATTCTCTACCTCATTATGCTCTACCCGGCTATTGCGGGTGTAACCCAAACCAATTCCGACGCAACTCCAATCCTCATTTGTTGCATCCGTAATTAAGTTCTTAGCGATTACCATTCCATCACAAATCTCTCTTTCATCTGTTGGATTGCAGGGCAAATGAATTTCATGCCCGGGATCAGAATAAACTCCTGCAAGCAATCCACTGCCCCCAATGTCTTTAAATAAAGATCCTTTCACCACATTATTGTGAACAGCTTTATGATAATCTAATCCTGTTGATGCTAAATGTTCAAATCGGCAATTTTCAAACTCAGTATTATCAGCAAAATTTAGTTCAACAGCAGCCGCAGGTCTCCCGATCCATGCCTGGTTATCCAACCCAGGTTTTTCTTTTGTGCCTGCCGGACGCAACCTGTATGCTTCTGTCATATACATTCCTGCCTGGTGTGGCACATGCCCAAAATGTGAAGGACGCAACCAGCCGGTATGCTGAAATGAAATTCCTCCAAATGAAGTGAATCGAACAGGTCTATCGATCGTTCCTTCTATTTTCAACAATGTTTCCAAATAAGGCGCAACAACTGAAGCTGTTTGCAAATCCTCCCCGCGACGTGGCCAATAATAAATTTTACGTGCAGCAATATCCAAATACCATTCGCCGGGCTCATCCAAAAACTGTAATGCATTCACCAGGTAAAAAGCCGAGTTACCTGTTTCTTTCGATAGCCAGGGCGCCGGCCAGGGATGTTCGTTTTGTATGCGGCTCTCCGGCTGATGAAAAAATAATTGAGTGCTGTCGCCCTGCATTTCCATTTTTTTAATGCGCAGCATCGCAATAGCCCACCATTGATGAATGAAGAGCTCAACACCCGTCGCATTGGCCAACACAGGAAATTTCGGAGTCGGTATCCAGCAGCTTTCATCTTTCTTGCTCCAGTTCAATATGCGTAACATCCGGTCGCCATTCACACTCTTTGCTCTGACTGCTTTCACATCATTCACCCACAATTGGCGGAACTCAAACAACTCACCATTTATCACCGGCACATCGGCCACCCACACATTTCCGCTTGCTGCAGCAGGCAAACCCGTTTTTTGCGACAATAATTTCTTCCAGCCACTGATCATCACACCACCGCTCAGCACCGGTTGTTCGCCGGTGGCCGCTTCAATGAATGTCGGGCTACCGGCCGTGCCCGCATCTTCTGCACGGATCATGATCGTCTCCTTCAATACATATACACCACCCCGCAAAATGATGTGGATCCCGTTTTTGATAGTTGAATCATTTAGCCGGCGCATCTCTCTTGCTTTGCGCAATGCTGCCGACACCGTGGCAAGCGGTTTTTCTTTTGATCCATCATTTGCATCGGAACCTTTTGGCGAGACATAGATATCGGCGCCATTGCCGGCAAGAGCGAGCAACAAAAAAAAATATGTAAGCCAAATATGCAATCGTATCATTTACGTGAAGCCAATCAGGGAATTATGCAATAAATGTACCCCCACTATTTACCCTCAAAAATGTGAGTATTTATTATAATGATGGAGGATTTTCCTATTTGGCAGAAACAACGATATTCTGCCGTCATCTAATTGTATAGTATATTTAGTTGATAAAACCAGCACCTGTTATGAAAAGAATATTAATAATTGTTACGATTGCATTCACAAGTTGCACTCAAACAAAAGTTGATAAGAAAGCCGAAGGTGATAAGCTCATGCTGTTGAGCAAGGAATGGTCGCAGACTGTGGCTACAAAAGATGTTGAAAAGATGGTAAGGTATTGGGCTGATGATGCTTTTTTGATGCAGCAAGGACAAGCTCCCTTAAAAGGCAAAGAGGCGATCCGTAAAATGGTAGAAGAAAGTTTTAAAATGCCGGGCTTTAATATTAGCTGGCAGCCTGAAAGTGTTGAAGTTTCTGACAACGGTGATCTGGCATACATGATAGAGAATGCCCAGGTGTCATTTGATGATTCCACCGGAAAGAAGATCACCATAAAAAACAAGGCAGTGACCATATGGCGCAAACAGGCTGATGGTGGCTGGAAAAATGTTGTTGATATTTCAATCGCCGATCCATCTCAGAATTGAAAAGGAATTGTATTCTGGATATTCATAATTACTAAAATAATTCCATTTGCCCCTTCGGAGTTGTTGCTTCGCCACCCGGCACATCAATGGGTGGCAGATCAGAATAGACAACCTCTTTTAACGGATCGCCTGAACTCAAAAAGTCTTTTGCCAGGGTATAGTAGCGCAAATCTTGCCAGGCTATTTGCCATGTGGCTATTTCGGATATTCTTTTTTCATCCAGCTTGCCAAACATCCACTCCCAGGCAAGATCATCACTCAGCATCGTCGGCATTCTTTTCTTGCTGTTATGGATCTGCGACATTACCAAATTGGCTTCAGTTGTCACGATCGCACAGGTATCAACCGTTTCTCCAGTCTCAGCATCTGTCCATTGATTCCAGATACCCGCCATCCAAAAAAGTTCTTTATCCTTCACCATAACACGATAAGGATATTTTACTGCTGTTTTTAATGGCTGTCCTGTTCTTTTATTCAAAGGAAAAATATGCCGCCAGTCATAGAACCCGCTGGAGGGAATGATACATCTCCGGTGGATGGCTGCATTACGGTAGACTTTATTGGTTTGTAACAATTCTTCGGAAACTGCATTTAGAAAATTAAGCGGCTGTTGATATTTTCCTCTTTGGTCGGTAAAGCCTCTACGTACCTTAAAGGCATCTTCCCTGGTTTCAATGAAGGGCCATCGCAACGGATCAGGAATAAAGCCCCATTCCATCTCTACGATCTCAAAATCTTCCTTGCCTTCGATCGGTTTTAATACGGCTGTTTTGCCAAAATCAAAGCCCACGATGACAATACGTGTAAAGAAATCGTGTTCTTTCAATTTCTTTTCAATCTTCTTGAGTCGTATAAACTCCGAATGAGTTACTTTTTGCGCATTATAATAACACATAATTACTTTTTGGTTGATAAGTATTGTTCAATAAGAGCTCCCACACCTTCCGCCTCCTTTTGTCTTCCTTCAGGAATTGAGGTCCATCTTGCCTCGCTTTCTTCAAATCTGGCTCTTGCAATCACGATCGGTTTCCTGTTACTGCTGAAAGTTACATGATAGACAAGACCTTTCGAAACATCCAGCTTTTGGCAAGTGATAGTTACACCATGCGATTCAAAGCTGAATTGCTCTTCCTTTTCGGGAAATAGTTTGCGATCCATTGTTTACAAAAATAAAGATCATCAACCTTAATAGCCGTTGCTGAGGTTTAGCGAAGCGTCTTTATGCACCCCCCTTTGAACCGTCATTTTATTTGTATAGCCGACGCCCGCCAGCGGGGGATAATGAATACCCTAATTTCTCAATAAAGAGAAATTTAAAATTGAATAAGAAAAATGATCAAATATAAGACTGCCATGTTATCCCCCGCTGGAGGCTATCGTGTGGACATATTTTTTGGAACACGGATGACCACAAATTGTATGGATCAGCACAGATTTTGAAATTAATTTATTCAATTTGACCTATTCTAGTTGTACGCCAGAACTTCCTCTCGTTATCATACACTTTTCTTCTCACTTATGGCTTTTTGCCAAAGTTAAAGAGCAATCCTATTTCAAAATTGGTGGCTTTTAAATAATTGATAAGCTGATTCTCATCGGCCTCTAAGCTTTCAGCGGTTTTTAGTTCACATATTATAACGTCTTCAACCGTTAGATCGGACGAGTAATCGCCAACAATATGGGTTTTATAATAAACAAGAATCCTTTTTTCCATTGCTGCCTTAAGGCCCATTTCAATCAGCTCAAAGTACAGGGCATTGCGATATACTTTTTCCAGGAATCCATAACCCAACGTATTATACACTTTGAAAAATACTGGATAATTTTACTCGTTAATTCTTCATATTTCATCTGAAGTATTTTTTCTGAACATGAATCATTCTTTAGTTGACATAAAGAACTTGATAGAAAAATAAGCATTATCCATGTAAATCCCTTAAATCCGTGTTATCCGTGTTCCCTTTCTTACCAGTTGTGTCCACACGATAGCCGCTGGCGGGGGAAGTACTTCAACAATAAGCAATTTTCAAATTGGGGTGAACTCAATAAAAGATCATTCCTGAAAAACTTTTTTCAAGTAAGCCGTATTGGCGCCATAATTATATTTTGTATCAGAAGACTTTTTGGCATCGCGACTGCGTTCGATCACCAACCAACCGCTCCAACCCATTTCATCCAGCGTCCTTTTCACTTTGTACATATCTATCTGCGGGTCGTTCTCCAGCCACACACTGTCTTTGTTAGTTGCGTGTATCATACAAATACGATCCTTTCCCAATACTTTTAATTCACTTATCAGGTCTCTGCCCTCCTTCAATGGATTGGAGAAATTGAAATAGACCTTTATCGCGGGTGAACCAATATCTTTTAAGAGTTGCACTTCTTCTTTAGCAGATAATGCTGTTTCTATGCCAATCAACACATTAGCAGCTTCAGCCATCTTGCCAGCAACCTTTAATCTTGCCACTACCGAATCTCTTACTTCCGGTTTTTTTCTCAAATCACATTGGACGCCCAGCGGGAGAAAAGCAGTCTTCACATTCATTAGCTTCATTGTTTTTATACAATCTTCTATGCTTCGTTTGTATTCTTCCCGTCCGCAAAAAGATTGGGCGTAGTAACCCGTCATTGCTAAAGAAAATATTTCGACATCGTTTTCCTTCGCGGTTTTTAGGAACTGGTTGCGTACCGAGTCGATCAATAATTGATTATCGAATGTGGGTCTGTTTCCAAGGCCACCCATATCCACTTCCACCCCGTCTGCGTTTAACTGACTTGTTAAAGTAATGGCCCCTAACTTCTGTCTTTTCAGCAACATAAGGTCTATTAATCCGATCTTATAACGTTGATTATTCCTTGCCTTTTGAATTTCATCTGAAAATAATCTTTCCAGGGTTTCAAAACCTTTTACAGCATGTGCCGGTAGTTTTTCACCATTATCGCCAAATACATAAAATGATTTCTCTGGTTCCAGATTGATCGTTGTATCAACAATGCTTCCATCGGAAGCCTGTAACGGTTTTAAATTTAGTCCAAGATATTTCGCAAAAAACTCATACACTGCTTTGCGTTTGTTAAAACCAAAATCATGCTTTTCAGTGGGCAAATGCACATTGATCACATTATCCGGCTTACCGTACCAGCTATACATTTTTTTCAGATAAAGAAAATCATGTTCAGGCATACGATCTGTCCAGTCGCCGCCGTCACTCACTACCAGTTGCGGTTGAGGTGCAGCCATTGCTGCTAATTCCATGTTGTCTGTTCGCCCTATACAACCATGTACATTCGCGCCACTTTCACAGGGACAACCGCCATAGAAATACGAAGAAAGATTTACTACGGGTGCAGAAACTTTTATTCGATCATCGATTGCCGTCATATAAACAGTTTGTGTGCCACCACCGCTCCCGCCAACGATCGCCACACGATTTGTGTCGGCATCTTTTAACGAAAGCAAATAATCCAAAATTCTCTTACCCGCAAGCAACTGCATTGTCAATGCAAGACTCGTGCGATGAGTTTCATAGTTGAATTGTAAAATGGATTCACCCCATGCAAACATGTCGAAATTAAATATCATCGCTCCCATCTTTGCAATTGCCGCTGATGTGTATTGGCAATCGGGACGGTAACGATGTTTATCCCAATGTCCCTGTGGATGCAAGACAACAGGAATTTTCCCTTTATATTTCTCAGGCTTGTACAGTGAACCATTTACCCAAACACCGGGCAATATTTCTATGGCAAGATTCTCGATCGTATAACCTTTCATCTTTCTCAAGTTGGCTCTGATCGGTGCTGTTCCCGGTGACGAAGGCGGATGGTCAAGCTGTGCGGTTTTTAAAAAGCAATTTCTTAGTTCTGTCTTTCTCTTCTCCCATTCTTCCACATTTTTATATTGTGCGGCAATTCGATCTAATTCCGCCCAGCCATCTTCAACTTTCCAGCGGTAGTATTCATAGCTGCCCAGCTTGTAAACTTTGTCCTTTTCTTTTTTCGCTACCATATCGAGCGGTGAGAGAACTTTATCTAAAGTCACTTCTACATCTGTTCTGTATCGCCATTCGGCATAGTTCACAAATTTACCAGCAACCAGCTTTTCATCGTATTTCAGTTCCACCCCGTATCTCTTTTGGATTTCATTCAATACCTCTTTGAGTGGCTTGCGGTAGTTGTTTTCCGAATTAAGCTGGGCCTGCGTCGAATTGAACCACGGACTCACCAGGACACAAAGGAGCACAATGGATTTCACGCAGCGGACGCAAAGTATTAAGAAGTCTGATAAATCGCTGCGGTCGCTACATCCCTGCGAACGCTGCGAGAAAATTGCTGAATAGCGAACAAGGTGTACAAGAGTGCGACCCCGAGTTCCGGCAACTTCGTTGGCTCGTCGGGGCAGGCCCAACGGATGCTTAATAATAGCATTGTCGCTGGGTACACATTGGTCATTTCTATCATTACATGTTCTCATTATCTCGATTTTTTTTCCAACTACTAAATAATAAATTTTCTTCCAGCACTGGTTTTGGATAAAATAAGCTGGCGGTATAACCGACGACTATCACGATGAGGTGGCTATAAACGCCGAGCATCAGCTTATGATGCGTAAAATTAAAGCTTCCAAGATCGAGTAAGAGTTTTGGATTTTTGAGACCTATCGGTGTGCTGGTAAGAAACGCATAAGCGGTGAACAAAATGCAAACAATGATACCGATGTTCACTCCCTGGCGATTGGCTCTTGCGCTGAAAAGTCCGAGCAAGAAAATTCCCACAATGCCGCCGGAAAAAATTGCATAGATGGTAAAGATGACACCGAGCACGCCTTCATTTCCGGTCAGCAGGTATAAGGCGCCGATACCGATAGCGATAAGACCAGATATTACAACCATTGTTTTGCTTGCTTTGAGATATTGTTTATCCGTTTTGTTTGGAAATATCTTTTTGTAATAATCCTGCACGCCGACTGCAGCCAGTGAATTAAGATCGGCGCTGAGACTACAGATCGCCGCACTGATCAGTGCAGCAACAATAAACCCAACAATACCTGTTGGTAATTCAGTCATGATAAAATAAGGAAACACCGCTTCGGCTTTTGTGCCTTCGGGTAATTTATTCTGTGTATAAAACACAAACAGCACTGTACCAATGAACATAAAGATCGTCCAGATGGGAACGGTAAGCGAGATACCAAGCAAGGATGCTTTCTCTGCTGCCTTATCTGATTTAGCTGTGAGATAACGTTGCACAACGGTTTGGTCCGTTCCGTATTTCTGAATAGCATAAAAAGCACCGTTGATGATCATCACGATCAGGGTGAGCCGTGTGAAATCGATATCATAGGGGCCAAATCCTGTGCGGTTATTTTCCGTGGCAATTTTTATTGCTTCCGGTACACCACCTTTAATTGAAATTAATAAGACGCCAAGGCAAATGATACCGCTGGCGAATAACATGAAACCCTGGAACACATCGAGCCAGATGACGGCCTGCATACCTCCTTTCAAATTCACGATTACCAATACAGCACCTACAATCGCTAAGATGATGTATGGATCGATGGTTGTCATTTTATGAATGGCAACTGCTATCAGAAACAACACAGTACCCATTCCTGCAAACTGTCTTATGACAAAGGAAAATGAACTATAATAACGGGCAAATCTGCCAAATCGTTTTTCAAAATATTCATAAGTGCTGAGGCCAATGACTTTTCTATACAGCGGAACGATGAACCAGATAGCGCCTAATAAAACGATTGGAACCATCAGGCCCTGAACCAGTAATATCCAGTTGCTCGTGTAGCCCTGCGCCGGATAACCTAAGAATGTTACGCTACTGATAAGTGTTGATAGCAATGACAAACCGAGTGCCCATGCCGGAAAATTTCCTTTTGAAAGAAAGAAATTCTCTGTTGTCTTTTGTCTTTTAGCGAAACGAAAGCCGAGCCACAAAGTAATGCCCAATACGATCAGGATGATGAGATAATCTATGAAGTGTAAGCTGTTCATAATTTATAAACCTCACCTCCCACCCCTCTCCAAAGAAGAGGGGCTTAAGCCCCTTGATTCGCAGCGGCTCAGAGGATCGGTTAAATTATTCTGATAAATACAATTCCCGTATCAATTCCGGTACCTTATAGCTACCGGGTTTTACTGTTATAAACAGATCATTCACTTTCATTCTTACCACTCCTCTTTGCAATTCATCTACCGGCGAAAGTTTTTTTATATCCAATTCACGTAAAATAGCCGCTGCTGTTGAGCCTCCTTCAATAAATAATTCTTTGACAGTTTTTCTTTGCAGGATCTCTCGTACAGCTTTGGCCATAACAGTTCTTAGTGATAAAGCGGAAGTCGCCGATTCGGTGATGGCAATAACAGCTTTCTCATTTTTTTTGATCATGGCTGCAGTTTTGTCTATCCATGCACGATCAACTTCTCCCTCCATATACGAAACACAATTCAATTCTTTAGCGATCTCTTTTATAAATTCTTTTCGTTCCCTGAATGAGGTGCCGGATACATACAAATGCGGTTTCAACAGGTGAACCCCGTGTGCCATTTGTTGCTTGTACCTTCTACTCAGCAACGCATTATAAAAATCACCGGCGCCTGCCAATACCCAGCCGGCGTCCAATTTCCTGGCCCATTCATTGATATCGTTTTCATCTTTTGCTTCACCAACCGCAGTACCATTTGCAGGTAAGAATTCCGTATGCTTCAGTACTTTCACTGAATCGTCATTCAATATCTTTTTGACAGAAGAGTTAACAACCGGGAATTCAGGGTCGGCCACGAATCCTGTTTCATTGACTTGTTTGCCATCGACAAAATACTTACCGGCAATAATCGTCCTTCCCAATGATGGATTAGCCGGCATGATAAATGCTCGCTGAAGGCCGCATAACTCCATTTGAACTTTCAGCTCATCGATCACATAGCCACGCAGAACCGAATCAATTTTTTTATAAATAAGATCCGGTTTTAACTCCACTGCTTTGCGAACCGCATTGGCCGTAACTTTTAAAGCTTCCTTTTTTTTCAAAGACCTGCTGTCTGTTGAAATGATCAGCACATCCGTATCTGTAGTTATTTCATCGTGCAGGCAGACAGTTACGGTCAAGCCATATCGCAGGCTGATGCCTGCCAACTCTGCTGCTCCTGTAAAGTCGTCTGCTATTACTGCGATCATAAAAATGAGTGATCAGTAATGAGTGATGAGTTCTGCCTTTTACTCATCATTCATTACTCATTATTGATTTTTGCTTAATTGAACTGCGCTTTCAATCGCCAACACCATCGCATCGGCACTTGCAACCCCTTTGCCTGCAATTTCAAATGCAGTTCCATGATCAACTGATGTACGGATGATCGGTAAACCCATAGTGATGTTCACTCCTTTCACACTATCCATTTGTTGTTTCTGTGCATTCCATTTAAAGCCGGCAAGTTTAAAAGGAATATGTCCCTGGTCATGATACATTGCGACGACTCCGCCATAAGCACCCATTGCTGCTTTAGCGAACATGGTGTCAGGTGGAACAGGGCCTTCAACATCATATCCCATTTTCAATGCTTCCTGCACAGCAGGTAAAATTTCCTGATCATCTTCTGTTCCAAATAATCCACTATCACCGGCATGTGGATTTAATCCTGCTACTCCTATTTTCAAATTTGTTTTACCTAATCGTTTCAATCCATCAACCATCAATTCGATCACTTGCACAATTCTTCCCTTTTTTACTAAATCGACTGCTTGTCGTAAGGATACATGTGTACTTACATGAATGACATTGATCTTATCTTCTACCAACAGCATAGCATATTTTTTTGTGCCGGTATAGTGAGCATATATCTCTGTGTGCCCCGCAAAATGATGTCCTGCCTCGTTGATCGATTTTTTATTGATCGGGCCGGTTACCGTTCCATCCACCTCGTTGGTCATTGCGAATTCGATCGCCTTCTTCACTGCCTGGAAACTTGCTTCCCCGCACATGGCATCGATCTCTCCGAATTGCAATTTTTTAATGTCAGTTATGTTCAGATCAAACACATCAATTGTTCCCCACTCAAATTTTGCATCTGCAATTGAATTGATGGAATTGACTTTCGCAGGTAATTTTAAAAGACCAATGATCTGTTCGAAGACAATTGCGTCGCCGACGATCAATGGTCTGCATATATCATGAATATTATTTTGCAACAGCGCTTTTACCGCAATTTCCGGCCCGATACCAGCCGGATCGCCCATTGTTATCGCTATGATCGGTTTCTTTTCACTCATGAGTTATCATTCATCATTATAATGGCGGCATTACAAACTCTTCGCATATTTCTTTTTCTTTCATTAATAGCTTTAACGCATGCAGGCTTTCGCCCAGGGTTCGGTTAGCCTGGTATAATGCACCGTAATCGTCACTCAATTGCTGCATTTGGTACATCTTTTCTTTATCATTCTTCTCAAATGCACTTATCATGTTGGCATAAACCCCGGGAAAAAGGTTACCCGTACTTGGCACCAACCCATCGGCACCATTTAATAATGCATCGGCGCTTTTCGCCGCCCAGCCAAGTACATAATGAAAGTCTTTCCTTTCTTTCCATAGCCGGAGCGATTCAAGCATTCTTTCTTCACTTCGTTCACTGTCTTTTATTCCCACAATGTTTTTGTGCTTACTCAGCTCATCGATCACGGGCAACGGAATACTCATATGCGTGGTGGCAGGGATATTATAAATAAACAATGGCAATGAAATGTTATTTGCCAGCGCAAGAAAATAATTGAACATCTGCTTTTCAGAAAGCGCATAATAGGATGGCACTGTCGCCACAACTACATCCACTGCGTGGAGTGCGCAAAAAGCAGCAAACTCAACACTTTCTGCCAATACATTTGAGCTGATGCCTGCATAAAGTTTTGTGCCCATTTTCTTATTCTTCTCAGCCGCCAGCACATACTCTTTTTTCACCTGTATGGGCAAAGAGGGTGCTTCACCGGTCGTGCCTAAAATGAATGGTGCAATATTGTATTTGTAAAATGAGGAAAATAATCTTTGTACAGCCTTCTCATCCAGCCTGAGTTTTTCCGTAAGTGGTGTTACGGCAGGAACAATCACCCCAACATATTTTTTCTTTGCACTCATCAATAGGCAGCTTTATAAATTTCGATCGCGTCTTTTTCTGTTATTTCTCTTGGGTTATTCTTCAAAAGTCGTTGGATCTTCATTGCATCGGCGGCTATTTGCGGAATAGCCGATTCGGGCACATTCACTTCTTTCAATGTTGCAGGAATACCACATGCCCCTATCAACTCTTTTAACTTTTTTACTCCGGCACAGGCCGTTGCTTTATCATCTGTTTGTCTTTCACATCCTAAGGCTATAGCGACGTCGGCATATTTTTTCGTTGCTGCAGGAATATTATATTCCATTACATTAGGCAACAATAAAGCATTTGATAATCCATGTGCCAAATGAAACATGCTGCCCAATGGATATGAAAGTGCATGCACACCTGCTGTATTTACAGGTCCCAAACAAAAGCCACCAAGCAAACTTCCCATTGCAACTTTTTCCCGTGCCCCCCTATTGCTTCCATCAATCACTGCCGTAACGATATTGGCAGCGATCAACCGCATTCCTTCCAACGCATAGACATCAATCAATGGTTGGGAAAATTTGTTTGTATATGCTTCAAGACAATGGGTCAAAGCGTCCAATCCTGTTGTTGCAGTAATTAATGGAGGAACGGATATAGTGAGTAAAGGGTCAACGTAAACAATGTCGGGAACGAGCCATGAACTGATGATACCCTTCTTCTGGTTATCGGAATCGTCAACAAGAATTGCATTGGGAGAAACTTCGCTTCCAGTTCCTGAAGTTGCCGGAACACAGATCAGCTTTTTCTTTCTGTTTTTTAATAGAGCAATCCCGACATAATCTTTTAACTCTTGTTGATTATCCAGTTGAGCAGCCACAAGCTTTGAAATATCCAGCACACTTCCGCCACCAATGCCAATTATAATATCGGGATCGAATGGAGTTACCTTCTTCATCAATTTTTCAAAATCTCTAAATGACGGCTCGGCAACAATAGAAGTATCTAGTAAAACTTCAATCGAGTTTCTTTCAAGTGTACTTACAAATTCACTAATCGCTGATCTTAACGGCTCAATCGTGGCAATAAAGACTCTTTTAGGTTCTAATTGGAGGATATCATCCGGTAATTGAGCCAGGGTCCCATTACCAAACACGAGCTTACCCGGGAAAAATATTTTGAGTGGATTGTCAGGCATCGTTGTTCTTCATTAAGTTCATTTCACCAGGTAATAATCTTTATTGTGGGAGGTAAGTTTTTCAACTGTCACTGGTTTAATATCGAGGCGTTCACACCATCCTAAAAAACTGTCATGAATTCTGTCCAGCGTTTCTCTCTGTTCAGGGGTCAGTTGAAATGCAGTTGCACGGCTGATAGTCCTTACAGGCAACCCCCTTTTCTGTAAAAAATACTTTGCGCTCATCGGGTAAGCGATATGGATCAGCGGATCAACCTTCGTTAACTCAGCCTGCAGCCAAGCAACCTCCTCCTGCTTTGCCGGATCAGTTGCATTTTCTGTCATCCAAACCATAATTTCCGGATAAAAATTTCCTGAAATAGATGACATGCCTTTTGCTCCGTTCAATAAACTGAAATGTGCATTAGGAGTATGCGCATCATAAAATTCAAGTTCATTACCAGTTTCTTTAAGGATTTCAAGCTTGGCTTTTACTTTTTGGGGATCGATTGATGTGTCTTTATGATAGACCATTCTATTTGCGGAAAGCAATTCCCTGAATACATCTTCTGAAATAATTCTTTTATATGGCGCAGGACACTCATACATCCCAAGTGGAATACGACCCGTCAAGCCAAACATTTTATCAAAATTGTCGATCAATACATCATCCCTCTCGTCCACTTTGGCAAAATGCCCGGTGATCATGATCGCCGCATCAATGCCTGTATCATAAATTTTTTTTGTGAACTCGGCTTTATCCTCAATCGTTAACCCAAATGATCCTGTTGCAACGATCGGCACACGACCATTTACATATTGAACAATGTGCTGAGTCAGTTCCAGCCGCTCATCTTCTGTAATGCTGAACATCTCACTGCTAAGACAGTTTGCAAAGAAACCTTTGACACCTGCTGCCAGGTAAAAATCAACAAGCAAACTCACCACATCCAGGTCAACCTTTGCTTTAAGATTGAAAGGAGTGATCATAACCGGCACAAACTTCTTATCGGACATAAAAACAGACTAATTTGAAGGTATAAATTTCAGGTTTTTACATAGGGTCAACAATGCAGGTTTTGCCTGTAATCCTGTACAATTTTACTGTTTCAGACCTCTAACGGCACGGGTTTTCTTGTCTTGAGTTTTGTCAGAGCCACTCCTGCCAGGAAGATCGACAATGTCCCAACTACAATGATCATATTCTTATGTAGCGGGCTTTTCAAAAATGCATATTCACCACTTAAACGATCAGAAAAAGTCATCCATAAAATAACGATGACGCCGATGATCGTTGCCGTCAATGCCTCCGCGTTTTTGGTTTGACGACTTATTAACCCAAGGAGGAAAAGTCCAAGCATACCTCCTGCAAAGATTCCCGATAGCTCCCACCAAATATCCAGTAAGCTTTTTGCACCGATCATTGCAAGACCTGTTCCGAGCCCGATCAAACCGAATACAACGGTTGCTGCATGAAGAATGTATAGTTGTTGTTTGTCATTAATCCCCGGTTTGAAATATTTTTTATAAATATCCATTGTAAAAACAGTCGCCGAGGCATTCATATTTGAACTGATCGTACTCATTGCGGCGGATAATAAAGCTGACACGATCAAACCAACCAGGCCAGTCGGAACTTTTGTAACCATGAAATGCGGCAGCACCTGGTCAGGGGCTTTTAATATTGCAGGATCGATCCATTCCGGGTGTACATTATAAAATGCATACAAAGAAGTTCCGATAATAAAAAACAATAATGACGCCGGAACATACATTGCCACGCATAACCAAACAGATTTACTTGCCTGTTTTGGTGATGACGCCGTATGATAACGTTGAATATAATTCTGATCCATTCCGAAATTATTCAGGTTAATAAAGAAACCATACAACAGGATCACCCAGAAAGTTGATTCAGTAAAATCCAATGAATAACTTCCGAGGCTTAATTTATCATTAGCCATTGCTAGATCGATCACTTTAGAAAAACCTCCCGGGATCTCCTTGATCACTAAGAATAAGATCAACAAGGCACCCAATGTCTTGATCACCCCTTGTGCGACTTCTGTCCAGATCACAGCTTCCATTCCTCCAAGAACAGTATAGATAATGATACAAATTCCCATCACGATCATGATGGATGCCATTGAAAAACCTGTCAATGCCTGCAGACTTAATGCAATTCCGAAGAAGATGGTGCCCATTCTTGCAAACTGTGTCAATAAAAAACAGATCACCGCATAGGTTCTTGCCCATGTACCAAATCTTTTCTCCAAATGTGTGTACGCTGATATCTCTCCTGTGCTCCTGTAAAATGGCACAAAATATTTTGAGGCGACCCATGCTGCCAGTGGCATGGAAATAGAAAATACAAATGCATTCCAGTTGCCGCCGAATGCTTTGCCGGGCACACCTAAAAAAGTATTGCTGCTTAAAAAAGTTGCGTAGATCGATAAGCCTATCGCCCATCCGGGAATTTTTCCTGATGCGCTTGTGAATTGAACGCTGTTCTTATTTCGTTTTGCAAAATAGAAACCAACAGCCAACATTGCCAGCAGGTAAACAATTATAATGGCAATATCAAATAACGGCAAATTCTTCATTGATGCAATAAATATTTCTTATGTACCCGGCTTTGGTTCTACCATAATCGTCCGTTGCGTCGCACTCTTGTACTTTCTGTTCGCTATTCAACTTTTAACCCTGACCTTTTGTTATCCTGAAGGAAACGAAGGATGATTGATCTTTCTCTCCGGGCTATAGCCCGGAGCACGTCATTATTCATCACTCATCATTCTTAGTCATCGGTAGTTTTTCCTCCTTTCCGTTGTCCTCCCGGCCATTGTTTATTAATGATCCGTTCACCTTTCAATTTTTTTGGATCGATCTTTACATATTTGATTCTTTGTCTTCTCCATGTATAAACAATATGCACCATGCCGTCCGCTGACTGAATCACTGAAGGATAAGAATATTGACTGATTGGTGAATCTTCCACTACTAAAACAGCATCCCAGTTTTTTCCATCCCTGCTTACCGCTACATTTAATGGTGTTCGGGGGCCTTTACCATTTACCCATGTGGAATCTGGCAACAGATGGTTATACACCAGGAGTTGACGGCCGTCTTTCAAAGTCACCGCGTCTGTTCCTGAATTGTTATTGGGCAAAGCAGATGCTTTCATTTCGCTCCATGTTTTACCGCCATCGTTACTCCAACTTTCATTGAGAGTTGTGTTACGACTCCTGCATAAGATCTGGAGGCTACCATCGTTGTATTGCAAAATGCTCGGCTGAATTGCCTGGATGATCTTAGGATCATTGATCGCTTCAGTTTTTGTCCATGTTTTTCCATAGTCACTTGTATATTCAATATGCGCTTTCCATCCGTCTTTCTCCGTACTGCTGGGACAAAGTAATACTCCATTCAACATTACAGGCTTGTTTTTGATCGGTCCTAAAAAACCGCCAGGTAATGCTTCTCTTTTGCTCCAGGTTTTTCCATTGTCTTTGCTTCGCATCATCCAGCCTGTCCAACCTGCGACGTTTGGACCGATCTTATAAAACAATAACAATTCCTTATTGGGCGCATAAAACAAAACAGGATTATAACAGGCAAATCGTAATGTGTCATTGATATTCCCTTCAGCAATTTTTTCGGGAGCCGTCCATTTTTTATCTACAAGTTTACTTATCCAGATGCACACATCTTTATTCCCTTCTTTGGTACCACCAAACCATGCAGCGATCAATCCGTCAGGCGTTTCAGCTATGGTTGCAGCATGAGCCTCCGGAAAGGAAGCTTCCGTATAGATGAAATCATCAACAAGGATTCCTTTCTTCCATTTATTTTTCTGAGCCAACAGATCACCACCCGATAAAAAAATTAAAGCTATAAGTAGTGCGTTCCTGGTCTTCATTGTCTGACTAGTTTTATTTTTGAGCTTTCTTTTCTGCATTTACTTGATCAACATAAGCTTTGTATAGTTGACGCCAGTTACGGCCATTGTTATTCAGGTACTGCTCGCATTTGGTCTTATAGATCTCAAATATGGCGGATATCTCTTTCATGTTCTTGTAATCTATTGCCTGTTCCCTTGCTTGTTTTAAGTTCTTCAGGATCTCTGTTTCTTCTTTTGCGGTAAGGTCGGGCACAATCGCCTTATACCCTTTTAGCGTGAAATCAACTTTGCCGATTGTGTACTTATCAAGAATTGCTTCGACCTGCGTTGAGTCCAGCTCAGTTTTCAAGACATTCATCAGGTTGTCATGAATAGATCGTGGCTTGGCAGAACAAATTATTATTTGCCTGTCCATTTCTGAAAGCTTGCCCCCGGTTGTTGGATTTATCCCTTCCGGTATCATTGTGTATGGATGACTGTTATGCCATTCCTTTACTTCTGTAAGATGGGTGGCGATCGCGGTTCTCACTCTCTGTACTTTTGCATTATTATTTAATTTCAATGAACTCACCCAGTCTGCAGCTTTATTTTCAAGAGCAGTATCAATAGTCTGTTGTTGAGCAACCATAGGTTGCATTATAAGTAAAGTAGCCACACTAATTAATTTTTTAAATCTGTTCATACCACACTATTTTGACTTTGAAACAAATTTGTATTCACCACTACCAACCGTCACAATCGCTACTCCATTTTCTCCATAGGAGTCCTTTTCGACAAATTTTACTGATTGAACGCCCTCCGCTTTAGAAATTTCCATTCCAGATTCCTCCAGGTCATTTAATGATCCTGCAGGAATATGAATGACCGCTGAAGTATTTGCTGGGACCAAAACGTTCCATTCAAGTTGAGAAATGTTTTTGGTCCAATGACTTTTGATCAGACCATGCATGCTATTATAGGAAGCATTGACAAAATCAAGACCTGCCGGAAGGTTTGGTTTCATGATGATCTTCTTAAATGCCACATCTGTTTTATCACTGCGAATGCCTGCAAGGTTCTCATAATACCAGGTCAGCAGATCACCCAGCAACATCACATGATTTTGACTGTTCATGCCGGGGTCTGCTGTATTTCCATTCCACAATTCCCAGATCGTAGTTGCTCCATTGGCAACCATATAACCCCAGCTCGGATAGGTTGTATTTGTGGTCAATTGATAAGCCAGGTCCGTATTCCCATAATCACTCAATGTCCGCATCACCCATTGACTGCCTATCAAGCCCGTGCTTGTATGTCCGCGATTCTCCACAACAATCTTTTCCCTGATCTTTTCAAAAAGAGAATGTTTTAAAGAATCAGGGACGATTCCAAAATATAAGGGCAGCAGGTTGGCTGTTACAGTATTATTAGAATAATATTTCGTGTGTTCGTTGTAGAATGTCTTATTGAAAGCCGTTTTGATGTTGTCCATTAGTAACCCAAACGACACGGCATCTTCTTTTTTGTTCAGCAGTCCCGCAAAACGGTGCATATATGAAAGCATCTTATAATAGTATGCCGTTGCGATCAGTTTCCCATCAGTAAGTCTTGCAGGATCTTTTGCATGAATCAATGTGGGGCTTTCAGGCGGCATGCACCAATCACCATATTTGTCACGGGTGACAATATAATTCTTCATGTACCGGCTCTTCATGTACTCCATCCATTTCTTCATCGCGGGATAATGTTTTTGGACCGGTGTAATATCACCAAACTGGTTGTATAAATGATTAGAGATCGTAATAAAGGCAGCAGGCCATGTCACATCATCTGAATAATAATTCCAGAATGCCGGAGCTACGTCAGGTATGGCGCCTTCTTCTGTCTGTGATTCTTCAATATCCTGCATCCATTTCGCATAAAGCTTTGCATTGTCAAAAAGATAGCTTTCACCCATCGCACCAATTACCCTGTCACCGAGCCATGGCTGCCGTTCATTTCGTTGCGGACAATCAACTGGCATGCCTTTATAATTAGATGCGATCCCCCACCATGCATTTTTATAGATGCCGTTAATGACTGAATTGGAGGTGGTAAATGAACCCGTCGTTTCAAAAGCATCATAAATAAGTTTGCCTTCGAAGTTGTCGATAGCGGGTGTTCCCGGAAACCCGGTTACTTCAACATAACGGAAACCATGATAAACAAATAAAGGTTGCCATGTCTCCATGCCTGTTCCTTTTAACGTATATATATCTGTCACCTTTGCATCACGAAGATTTGCCGTAAATATTTCACCATCAGGTTTCAGACTCTCTGCAAAACGCAATTGTACTTTCTGCCCTTTTTTGCCTTGTACTTTTATTTGCAACCAACCAGCAAAGTTTTGTCCCATATCGAGAATGTACTTGCCGTTGCTAACAGGTTTGATTGAAACTGGTTTGATTGACTGCATTTCTTTCATCGATTCACTCATCTGTGCAACGATTTTCCCCGGAGGCGGAGATACTATGTCAGGTTTTATCCATTTGCTATCGTTGAATCCTGCATTATCCCACCCCGGAAATTCTTTGTTGGCATCATACTCTTCACCGTCATATTCATTGTTTGTTCTTATAGGGCCATCAACACTCAACTTCCAGCTATCATCACTCACAATTATTTTCTTAGTACCATCAGCGTATTCGATCTCCAATTGAAGTAACAGTTTTGGATAACCAAATGTGTTATGCTTTTGCGGTTTATAATTTTGTCGCATCGTAAAAAAGCGACCATTACCCAAGACTGTTGCGATCGCATTGTTGCCATTTTTTATTTGCGCGGTTACATCATGCGTATTATATAAAAAAGATTTACGGTAGTCAGTTGGATTTGGCGCCAATACCTGGTCACCGATCTTTTTTCCATTTATATATAGCTCATATAAACCAAGCCCCGAGATATAAACTGTTGCTCTGTTAACTGTTGGTGCACTCTGAAACTCTTTTCTCAGATACCTGGCACTTAACCTTGACCATTGTGTAATGCTATCCCATGGCGATGCTTTATCATAGCCTACCCATTTGGCCTTCCAGTCATTCTGATTTAATAATCCCATCGACCATAATGCAGGCTCACTCCATGCAGTTTCGCCTTTGTTGGTGAATGATCTCACTTGCCAGAAATATGCCTTTCCGCTTTGGAGTTCTTTGCCAGCATATTTTATATGCACAGTCTGCGAACTGTTGATCTTGCCCGAATTCCATACATCAGCTTCGTCGTTTGATAATTTCTCTTTGCTTGATGCAACAATGATCTCATAAGCTATTTGCTGGACATTTCTTACGGAAGAATTTAATTGCCAGCTAAGCCGTGGTTCTCTTATATCAATGCCCAGTGGGTTCACGAGCATTTCACAGCGTAGGCTGCCGATATTCACTTGCGCTGGAATCAACTTTGAGATCAGCAGAATTAAAATCAATATTGATTGTCTTCTCTTCATCATTTTATTTTCCGGTAAAATCAAAATATAAAACCATATTCAAAGCTCTCGATGGATCTTTTTCATAGTCATAAAAAATATTTTTCAGGCCCATGGGTCCGGTTGTTTCGTTTCGTTGCGTCTTTGTACCAATACTGCTGATGCCATTCATAAACGAAATATCACCGGACGGGAATATAGGCTCATAATTATGCCATTGGTCGGTTTTCCATGCTGGAGTAAACAAACGGAGAAAAACATTTTCACTTGTAGCAGTGACTGTGAATGAATGGTCGTCTCCTTTGAACTCACACCGATATAAATTTGAATAATAGCCTTTGAACTCAGGATAAACCCATGGCGATTCCCCTGTTTCCGTGTTATTATATTTTTTTGTCCATTTTCCAAACTGAGTGCCTTTCATTCTGTTCTTCCAGACACGATAAGGACCCGCTCCCATATAGGTTATTTCTTTTATCCTCTTTTCGGGATAGGAGAAATTGACACCGACAAAAGAAGTAAAATAAGCAGCCGGGAAATAGCTGACCTGCATACGCACAACGCCATTAGAATAAATGGTCCATTCCAATGTGTTGCAATGTTCCTTTTTATCATATACCGAGCTGATGACAATATTTGCCCCATCCTGTCGTGCAGTAAAAGGACTAAAATTATTTTCTCCTTCCTGTATTACCGGGCCGTTGCTAAAAGGTATAATTCCCATTGCCGTTTTTACCTCCGTTAAAAAACCTGTCCTTTTATGAAAAGAGGTCTGAATTCCATTTGCATTAACAATGAACAAACTGTCTGTTTGTGAAAGAACTACGGCGTCTTTATCTTCATCACCGATTAGCATCGGTTCAAAGTAATCAGGAGGAATGATAGGAAAGCTTTTTGTAAGTATCTCCCTGCCTGCTTTATCTTTTATTGTTATATATAAAACATAATAATCCTTCCAGTCTTTTGGCAAATTGATCTTCAACACTCCTTTGCTTCCGGGTTTAATGTCCGGGGCAATGATCATTCCTTTTTTGTCGCGATCACCTACTGTTGAAATAGCCAATCTATAACTGAAATCGCATTGATTGAGATTCGTAAAATGATAGCGGTTTTCAATATTTAGTTTACCATCAAATGCGGTTGTAATTTCTCTTCTTTCAAAATAAACAGGGCTCCAAATCTCCTTAATGGCGTAATAGCTTCCTTCTTTTTCAAGATGCGGACCAAGAATTCCATCTGCAGCCCGGTGCTTATCGGTATCTAATGAATCTTGCAGATCTTTTCTGACAACCGCATTATCTGCAAAGTCCCAGAGAAAGCCACCGGCGCTTAAAGGATTATGCCACATCTTTTCCCAATAATCCTCTAAACCGGCACCATGGCCGCCATCAAATTGTCCATGTAAAAATTCTGTAGGCATTAAGATCTCCTTTCCATATTCATAGTTGCCAATACCATAATTATATTCACGGTAATGTTGCGTTTCGACCCCATTAAACAATTGCCAGGGATGAATAACAGGTCGTTGTTGAATATCGTATTGTGTAAACAAACTATCCAATTCAAAATTATGTCCGCCTTCATTTCCATTTGCCCACAAGATGACCGAAGGATGATTAACATCATGAGCCATCATTTCTTGCAGCAATTTGGTTCCTGTTGGTGTATCATAATGGCCGTGCCAGCCAGCTAATTCGTCCATCACAAACAATCCGAGTGAATCACACACATCTAAAAAATGATCATCAGGTGGGTAATGTGACATGCGAACTGCATTCATATTCATGTCCTTCATCAGCAGCACATCTTCAATACTGTTTTGTTTATTCATTGCCCTTCCCGTTTCAGGTCGAAATGAATGACGATTGACACCTTTGAATTTCATTTTTACTCCATTTACATAGATCCCGTCACGTTGTTTTAATTCTACGGTCCTGAAGCCGAATTTTTGGCTTATGATATGTAAAATTTTGCCATTTCTATAAATGGTAAAAACAGCTTTATATATGTTCGGTGTCTCAGACGTCCATAGTTTCTGCGAAGAGAACCTGGTTTTTATCATGGCACCGTTTGGTGATTCTCCCCAGTTAACAGTTACAGGCTTACCAAATACTGCACCGGTTGGGCTATAAAGTTGAAGTGATACGGACTGCGGAGTACCGACAGTTGAAATAATTGCATTAAAAGAACCATCTGCTTTTGCATCGATAGAAACTCCCTGGATGTGTACTACCGGCAAAATTTCCAGCCATACAGGTCTGAATATCCCGCCGAAGATCCAAAAGTCTGCTCTGCGCTCGGCATTGTTTACACTTTCATTCGCCGAATGCTTGGCTGCCGTTACTTCCAACAAATTCTGTTCACCATATTTCAACAACTTAGTTATATCATACTTAAATGCATAAAAAGCTCCCTGGTGAACCTCTCCTGCCGATTGTCCATTGATCTTTACTTCAGCATCTGTCATCACACCTTCAAAGACTATATTGATCACCTTGCCTTTCCATTTTTGAGGAGCGTTGAAGGAATATTTATATAAGCCTTTCTCCTTTCCCCTTACACTATCTTTTGCAAAACCATAATCATATTTTCCAAAACCCTCCAACTCCCAGCATGAAGGAACTGAAATGGTTGTCCATTTATTGGCATTCATTCCTCCGGTACACATGAATTCCCAATGCTTGGTATTGTCGCTTCCTGTACCTGAGAGATAGACTTTTTCCGTTTGTTGTGAGAACATTCTTCCCGGAATAAGGAACACGAAGGACACAAAGAACCACAAAGCACACAACGTCGTGTCCTTCATGTAATACTTTGTGTTCTTTGTATTCCAAATCATAATTTACCCTTCACTTTTGTTAATTCCATTGACGAAGCCACTTTCTTTCCATTCACAAAAACCTGCAGTCCTTTGCCTTTTTTATATTTCAATCCGGTTTTATCCCAAATGATCGTTACAATTTTTCCATGATATAAAATATTATCCAAACAAAACCAATCCCACTTATTGTCCGGTAACAAAGGATCCACCTCAATTATATCATCTGCCCTGGGACGTAACCCTACCAAACCAGTTATGATAAGGTCGTTGAACGTCGAATGATTATAATACCGGCTTCTTTCTTCATCTCCCTTCAACCAATAACCTGTCTTTTCATCGAGATACTCGCCAATATAAGGACGACCACGGTAGTATTGCGATTCGACATAAGTTTCAAGCAAATCAAAATAATTGCTATCGGCTACATAATTCTGTTTATAATTATTCAGCAGGTTCGCCATTGCAGTTAATGTTTGTGAAGTGGCAAAAGGCCACACAGCACCATCCCACTCACAATTGCAGCAGCCGTGTGTACGGAATTGAGGATGACTTCTGTCCGCAGTAGTTATGCCAAAAGGTGCACAAAACGTTTTCTTATCCATCAGCCATTTCCATGTAATATTGTAAGTGCTGTCAGGAATATTAAAATACCAGGGAATAAAACCAATTTCTTCTCTCACATTCGCCAGTGTATCACCTTGCTCCTTCCTTACTTCAAAAAAATCATGGTTGCTGTTCCAGAGTTTCGATTGTAACAGAAACTTTATCGAGTCAGCTTTTTGTTTATAATAGAAACCTTTTCTTCCGTTGCCCGTCATGATGTTCATTCGTTCTAATGCCTTTGCATTTCCATACATATAACCATTGATGCTGGGTCTCGGGTTCTTTTCTCTTCGACCACCACTAATAGTCTCCTCCATAGCATCTCTGACATCATATTGCCAAAACAAGCCATCATCTCTTTTTTTTTCGATTTCCCATGCAGCATAGTTGGCTTCCAAATCAGGTAGCAAGTCAACAACAAATTGTTTATCCTTATTAACTAAGTACCGATTATAAACAGCATCTGCATCCCATCCACTGTAAAAGCGTAACCTGGTCATTGGTTTTCCGTTATTCCCTCTATACCAAATGCGCAGATTATTGTCCATATATTTTTTGTCATGTAACCAGCGACTTTCATAAATGTGATGTCCTAATGCGCTGCTGATAAGATTGTATTTATCTGCATAGCTCCGCTGTACTAAAAACTCGGTGAAAACATATCCCTGTTCTGTTTTTTTTATGTGTTTTCTTAAAGTCCACCAACGGAAGTAGAACATTTCCTCAAAATTTTGCTGGGGACATTCAAACAGTGGTATATTCTTTTTCATCCATGCCCATGCGCTGTCGTTTGGTATTGCTTGTTTGATATTCTCATCTTCCATTTTATTGAAGTAGCCGACATAATGTTTGAAGTTATCAGCTTTGAGGATAACCGGTTTGCTATTCGCCTGTGAAAAACTTTCAGCAGTGCACAGCACAACAAATAATATGTGTATGACCTTTCTCAATTGCTAGTTCCGTTTTTAATGGCTTTCTGCCAACCCTGGTAGTTTTTTCTTATCGCATCATTTGCACTGGTTGGCTGATAGACTCTCCTTTCAATATTCAGAACTTTTAAATCATTAACACTCTTATATACTCCAATTTTCAATCCGGCAAGATAAGCTGCACCTAAAGCTGAAACATCAGGCATACCAATCGTGACGACTGGCCTGTTAAGCAGATCAGCCAGGAACTTTATTACAAATTCATTGGAAGTAATACCGCCATCTGCCATCAATTCTTTTAATTCCTGGCTTGCATCTTTTTCCATGGCAGAAATAATGTCGGCAATCTGATAAGGAATGGATTCCAATGCTGCTCTTACAATATGATCGCTGGTAGTACCAAAAGTCACTCCCGATATAGAAGCTTTTCTTTCCATTTGCCAATGCGGAGAGCCTAATCCGCTAAAAGCCGGAACCAAATAAACATTCCCATTATCAGCCACGGCATTTGCCATTGCTTCAGTTTCTTTACTATCACTAAATAATTTCAATTCATTCTTCAGCCATTCAAGTGTAGCACCACAGGAAACAATTACTCCTTCCAATGCAAAGTCAATTCTTTGTTCGGTGCTCCAGCAAATCGTTGTCACCATTCCCATATCCGATCGAACAGGCTTGCTGCCTATATTCATTAAAATGCTGCAGCCCGTACCGAGCGTTGCTTTGGCTGTTCCCTTCTCAAAACAACCTTCTCCGAATGCTGCGGCATGTGAATCACCGATCAATGCCGTAACAGGGATTGGTTTGGGCAAAACATTATTTAGTGTCGTCTCACCAAAAAAGGATGAAGATGCTTTTAGCTCCGGAAGATGAATACCGGTTAAACCAAATATATCGATCAACTCATCATCCCATTTCAACGTGTGCAAATTGAAGAATAATGTCCTGGAGGCATTGGTATAATCCGTGGCGTATTCTTTCCCGTTGGTGAACTTATACAACAACCAGGTGTCTATTGTCCCGAAAAATGCATTGTCGTTCTGAATGGCTTCTTTCACCTGGCTATTATTCTGAAAAAGCCAGATAAGCTTGGTGGCTGAAAAATAAGGGTCAATGACGAGGCCTGTTCTTGCACTTACAGTGTCAGATAATCCTTTTTGTTTTAGGCCGTCGCATATTTGAACGGAACGCTTACATTGCCAGACCACAGAATTGTGCAGGGGTTTGCCCCTTTTATCCCACACCACAAATGTTTCCCGCTGATTTGATACTCCGATCGCAGCAATATCATTATTGTTAAGCCCTTTTTCTTTGAATTGATCTAAACATTTTTTTACTGATAATAAAACATTCTGATAGATCTCTTCCGGATCCTGTTCAACAAAACCATTGGTAAGATAAGATGTTTGCAATGGTTCAGATCCTTTGCATATTGCAATACCTGCCTCATCAAAGATCAAGGACTTTGTTGAGCTGGTGCCCTGGTCGATCGCTAATATGTATTTCTTATTAATCACTTCTATTTTTACTTAGGTTCTGGAGGCCAGGTAAGTCAAAAAGAATCTATTCTTTTTTCTCTCCTATCTTATCAATAATTACTGCCAGCAATATCACTCCTCCCTTCACCACCTGTTGCCAGAACGGCGAAACATTGAGCAACACCAACCCATTGTTCAACACGCCAATAATGATCGCACCCATCACCGTGCCCCACACGCTACCCTTGCCCCCACTCAGCGATGTGCCGCCAATAACAACCGCCGCAATTGCATCGAGTTCGTAGCTCATGCCGGCATTGGGTTGTGCAGAATCAAGTCGTGCCGTAACAATGATACCACCCAATGCCGCCAACGCACCGGCGATTGCGTACACGATCAATTTTACCTTCCTGATATTAATTCCGGAAAGTTTTGCAGCTTGCTCATTACCACCAATCGCATAGATGTATCTGCCCAACCTTGTTTTTTGCGTAATAAACACTGCGATGAGCACAACTATAATTGCAAGCCACACCGGTACGGGAATACCCAACAATGAGTCGGAACCAATGAAGGCAAAATTGCTACCAAGATTGCTGATGGGATGACCTTTTGTGTAGAGCATAGTAAAACCTCTGGCAATGGTGAGCATCGCTAACGTTGCCACAAAAGGCGGTACATTAAATTTTGTAACAGTGAAACCATTGAACCATCCTAACAATGCTCCGAGCAACAACCCTGCAAGAACAGCGCCGAGCATCGTAAAGCCCACAAACAAATCTGCACCAGGAAACTGCAAACCATATTTAAAGAATCCTGCAGTAACAGCGCCACATAGGGCCAACACTGAACCAACTGACAGATCAATTCCGGCAGTAAGAACAACCAGCGTCATACCTGTTGCGATACAAATATTTACGGCTACCTGGCGTAGTACATTCAGTCCATTATCTGCTGTAAAGAATTTATCGGTAAGGATACTGAGAATGACACACAATAAAAACAGCGCAATCAGTGATTGAAACTTTTTAATATTAGGAGCTGCGATGCTGATGGCTTGACTCATGCGGCATTTTCGTTTTTGTGTAATGCATATTTTAATATTCCTGCTTCTGTAGCTTCATCGATAGCCATGTTTGCGGTGAGTTGTCCTTCACACAATACCAATACCCTGTCAGACACCGTTAATATCTCAGGTAACTCCGATGACACCATGACTATTCCCATACCCTGCGCTGCCAGCGATTTCATCAACTTGTATATTTCTGCCTTCGCATTAATATCAATTCCTCTGGTGGGCTCATCTAACAATAATATTTGTGGTTTGGTTACCAGCCATTTTGCTAACACAATTTTTTGCTGATTACCTCCACTGAGACTTTTTGCCGCTGCAGTATCTGATGCTGTTTTAATATTGAGCTGCCTGATATAGTTTTGAGACAATTCCTTTTCTTTACTGCTACTTAATAATATCCCCCATCGTTCCAATTGTTTTAAAACTGTGATGCTGATGTTTGATCTTACGGTTTGGTTCAATATTAATCCATGTAGTTTCCTGTCTTCGGGTACTAATGCTATTCCTGCATCAATTGCCTGTGCCGGTGATTTTATTTTTACTTCCTTATTAATTATATGAATTGTACCGCTTCCAGTCTTCGGATGGAGCCCAAAGATCGTTTCCAGCATTTCTGTTCTGCCCGCACCCATTAAACCATACACCCCCAATATTTCCCCTTTGTGAAGATCAAAAGAAATATCCTCAAGTATATTATTGAACCTAAACAATGGATGACGAAGGTTTAGATCTTTAACAGATAATAGTACTGGGGCATCTTTGATTGTCTTGCCAGATTTTTCAAAACCCAATTGACGGCCTGTCATTTTTTGTATCAATTCATCCTGTGATACATTTTTCATTTCGCCGGAATCAACTGTTTGTCCGTCTCTTAATATTACATAGTTATCAGCAAGAGCAAATAACTCTTTTAGTTTATGCGATATATATGCAATCGTTTTTCCTTCTGACTTTAACTGTGCTATGATAGAAAATAAATTATCAATCTCTTTATCGCTGATAGCAGAGGTTGGCTCATCCATAATTATCACATCAGCTTTTATATGTAGTGC
>DASVAM010000015.1:0-6096 GCA_036376375.1 Chitinophagaceae bacterium | reverse complement strand
AAATGATGAATGTTTAATTTTCCCAGTACCTGTTTCACATTGCTGTCAAAGTTCCAGGCGCCGAGCTCATCCATTTTTATAATAGCGGCATTGAGTTTTTCCTCACTTCCTTCATCATCGGCTGCTTCGTATTCCTTTATGGTATTTATGATCGGGTGGTCATGAAAAAAAATATTATTAAGAACCGTTTCATTTTCATTGAAAACCGGATCCTGCTCAAACAAAACCACGTCCACTGCTTTGTTGACCCAGACTTTTCCTCCATCAGCTGTTTCCTGGCCTGCTAATATTTTAAGTAACGTTGTTTTACCAGAACCATTTCTTGCTACCAGTGCGATTTTATCGCCTTCCTCTATATGAAAAGAAATGTTGGAGAATAAAGGTTTGATCCCAAAACTTTTCGTCAATCCTTCTACAGAGACATAATGCATGGCACAAAAATAAAAAGGCGAACAACATGCCCGCCTTCAATAAGATTAAAATTAAATTTATAAAGTTTTCAGCACATCGTTCATGCTTCTTACTGCGTCTGCACTTTTATTGAACGCAGCTTGCTCCTCTTCATTTAAGCCAAAATCAAGTATCTTTTCCCAACCATTTTTACCGATCACAACCGGCACGCCAAGGCAGATATCTTTTTGTCCGTATTCGCCGTCAAGAGCAACACAGCTGGTAAATACTTTTTTCTCATCCCGCAAAATAGCTTCCACCATCGCAGCTCCCGCAGCGCCTGGTGCATACCAGGCAGATGTCCCGATCAGCTTTGTAAGTGTAGCACCACCAACCATGGTATCATTTACAATTTGTTTTTGCTTGTCTTCACTCAAGAATTTTGTGACGGGTACGCTGTTCCATGTTGCCAGTCGAATCAACGGGATCATTGTTGTATCGCCATGACCACCAACAACCACCGCATTCAGATCAGCAGGGCTGCAGCCAAGATGGTGACTTAACTGGTACCTAAAACGGCTGCTGTCTAAAGCGCCACCCATTCCAATGATCCGGTGCTTTGGCAGGCCTGTTGATTTTAAAGCGAGATAGGTCATTGTATCCATCGGGTTGCTGATAACAAGGATGATCGCATCCGGAGAATGTTTTAAAATATTTTCACATACGGCTTTTACAATTCCTGCATTCACGCCGATCAGCTCTTCACGGGTCATTCCTGGTTTGCGGGGCAACCCTGATGTGATTACAACAACATCGCTGCCAGCCGTTTTCGAATAGTCGTTTGTGGTGCCTGTTATTTTGGTATCAAATCCGAGAAGAGCGGCCGTTTGCATCATATCCTGTGCTTTACCTTCTGCAATACCTTCTTTGATGTCTAATAAAACTAATTCTTTGCAAAGTTCCTTACGGGCAATATTATCAGCACAAGTAGCACCAACCGCACCCGCGCCAACTACAGTTACTTTCATTCTATAAATATTAAATAGTTCAGAGATTAATTAAGGTTGCAAAGGTAGGCGTGTGACAGTAGATTTGTGTTGACCAATTCTATTTTTTTAATTCTTAAAAGTAAAATCCGAAGTAGACAGAGATCACGTTGTCTTCCTTCGAAATTCCGTATGAACCGCTCAGGATAATTTTGTTGAAAAGAGAAATAAATGCACCTGCTCCATAAGCTGAATGCCAGGTGTTTGAATTTTCACCAGGTTGCCAAACGCGGCCATTATCATAAAAGGTTACAAAGCCATATTTGCCATTAAATACTTTTGTTTTAGCGTCGAACATGAATCTTAGTTCATTGTTGTTATAAAAGCTTTGCTTACCATAAAAACGGTATTTCCGGTAACCCCGTAAGTTATCGTGACTTCCCAATTGATTCAGCTGGTAAAATTCTGCTTCTCCAATATTGGCAGCGCCACCGGCACGAACAGCCAATGAAATGAACTTAACCAATGGCATATACACAGCAGCGTCGCCACTAAAATTTGCAAATGAATGGTCCGAATTATTCAAGTTATGAGTGTAAGCTGCAGAACCTAAAAACCGGAACCCTTTTGACGGCAGAATCGGGTGGTCTGTATTCTGATATTTATAAAGAATGTCAGCACCGATAAAATGTCTGCGTGCCAGATCAAAATTGTTCTCAGGTTCATGAATAAACGTATTGATATACCGATCGGAGTCCGGTTTGATGACAACGGTTTTATAAAAGGGCCCTGCTTCTAAAAAATGCACAGGGCCAAAATGGCGATTGATACCTAATCTTCCATAATAGTCATGACTGCGAAGACGAAAGTATCTTCTGTCATAGGTTCCCAATTTGCTTTCATTACCGACTCCAAAAAAATTTACAACAGATGGGATACCGGCACCAGCTCCGGCAAAAACATTCCATTTACCCAGTAATTGGTAAAAAGTAGATCTGTAATCCGTATAAAATGCAGCACGATTGATCGAATATTTGAACTTGATATAATGCTCAACACCTGTTGGTTCTTTTCGCCATTGATTTTTTGTAGTACCGTATCCAATTGTTAAAGAGAAGAATCCCGGCGAAGTGATCAACCCTTTTTTGTCGTACTCGAATGATTTATACTCGTAAGCATTTATGGAAGAATCATTATCGATATGTAAGCGGGTTTCGGAAGATGTTTGAAAGCCACTTTTTTCCGTATCATAAACCTGCGTTAATTTCTTATTGCCTGCGACGGTTGATCTGTCAACCAGGACATCGTTTCCATATCCCCCAATAATACGGACCAGGATCCCATTTTCAACATTCCCCTCCAAATCAAAAACATCTTCGTCATTCATTCCATATAATCTTATTTCCTCCGTTTCAGATGTATAAAATTTTCTTTCATAAATGAGATTATTAGTCGAATCACCGCTTGCTTTTAGCTTATAAACTCTTACGATCGTTTCATTATCGTTGATACGGTTTATTTTAAATAGTTCTTTTTTATTAGAACCTACAATGTCCACATTTTTTGCCAGGAACTTGTAATACATAGTGGCATATTCCAAAAGATGATTACGACGGGATTTTAATTTTTCAATTAACTCAGGACCCGAAATCCGGTATACTTCAGGCGGGAGTTGTTTTATCGCTTGTTTGATTACATCATCAGTTATTGATTGCTGAATATCTTTAGCAATATCGGTCCATGATTCTAAAGAAGGCTCGTTGGCAACCCTTCTGTCAAGATTGCGTGCAGGAAAACCATAGGTCGTTATATCCGGAATCGTTTTATCAAAAGACTGTAAGTGGTCAAGTCCTGCCATTGATAATGCCGTCTTAAGCCACTTGCCGTCGAATTTTGTGTAGGCCTGGTCCCGGTCCCTTGGAACAGGTCTATAGAGCTTTTCATCTCCTTTTTTAAAGCTTGCCCACCGCCACTGGTCTTCATGACGGCCCCAGTCACCAATCATAAAATCAAACAAGCGAGCTCTTACATAAGCAAGCTGGTCAACACTATGATCATTGTCTTCCAACAATTCCCCGAACATTTTTTCTGTGCCCACAATATTCTTTGAGTTGCCAAAGTTTGGGGCCGTTTCCCAGTTCTCATCTGGACGTTGCTCAAATAAATAAAGTTGATTGGCAAAATCTTTATTGAAAGAATCAAGGGCAGGTTGCTCAGGAATAAAAATTATTTTCGGATTTGTGTGATAGATCCCCGCCGCTTCGGCCATGGGGGGAATTGTTACTGCTGCATACGGGTGCCCGATCGTTACCTGGTCATTGATGATTGATTCGATAAAAGTTCCCTGGTAGATTTCAGGCAATGCTTTGCCAAAGCTCTTATCGATACTTCTCAGAACATATTCCCTTCCATTCTTATCTCTTAATCGTAGAGTCTGACTTTGTCTTCCGCCACCTTTTTGATAGGGCGTTAATCCGCCAGCCAATGTATCAAGCTTTACTATTTTAAATTTTACAGGTGTCGACCATTCCTTTCTGTAATGCTCTCCCCATTTTCTTTGATAGGAACTATGGCGCTCATATTTCTTGCTTGCTTCAGTAATGATATATTGTGAAGTATCGTTTTGTGCAAAAATTACAATAGGCAATAGAAGAAAACTAAATGCCCAAAGGAATTTAAACAGATTGATTCGGTTTATTGCAGGAACAGTATTCATCCTGCTCTAACTTTATAAAAAATCTTGCCAAGATGTAAAATATGAACTGACAAAAGAGGGACAACACTGAAAACCAGTTTTATGCGTCCCATCATGGAAAAAATTCCACACTCCCAAAAAATTATTCTTTAAAATATTCAAGCACTTTTGTTAACGGCAAAGCGCCCTGTACGCCTTCGATCAGGTTGCCTTTTTTATCATAAAAAGCAAGAAACGGAGTATAGGCGATCCTATAGTAGGTGGCAAGTATATGTTGCATATCATATCCAACTATAATATTCGGGAAGCGATCTAATTTATAAGTATTGTAAAATTCCTTCATCTTATCAACAGGCATGAAGGTGGCCATCACAATTTGTATATCCTTAAAACTGTCAATCTTATCAATTATTTCTTCTGTTTCTTTTTTGCAGTGCTCACAGTCCGGACTGAACAAAATGAAAAATAATGGAGTATTCTTTTTCAGTTGTTTCTCCGTAAATATTGTTGAACTATCCGTTAGTAATAATTTAAGAGGTGGTACGGTGGGAAATCGTTTATACGGCGGGTCAGTTTGTTGTGCAAAAGCAAAAACTGAAACTTGTAAAAACACAAAAAGGCTGATCACCGTTTTCATGCTGCAAAGAAACTTCATTATTCATTAAAACCCGATTTTCAAACGATACATAACTTTCCATTCACACTTTGCCATAAGGCTGGCTAACCTTATCTTTGCCGCCTCTCCAAAGGAGTCCTTTGGACAAAAATCTTATGGCAAATACAGCAGATATCAGCCGTGGAATGATCCTGAATCTCGACGGGAGCCTTTACAGCGTGGTGGAGTTTGGCGAAAACAAGACTGCACGTGCCGCGGCAAAAGTTTGGGCAAAATTAAAAGGCGTGGATAACAGCCGAAGTATCGAAAAAACATGGAACTCAGGGGATACTATTTTCCCGGTCCGTGTTGAAAAACGTACTTACCAGTTTTTATATAAGGACGATACGGGTTACAATTTCATGGATAATGAAACATTTGAGCAAATAGCCTTGCAGGAAGAAACCATTGATGCCCCTCAATACCTTAAGGAGGGCCAGGAGGTCGGGATTTTGGTCAATACTGAAAACGACCAGGTACTTGGAGCTGAGCTTCCCGACAAGATCACTCTACAAATAACATATTGTGAGCCTGGTGTTCGCGGCGACACGGCCACCCGCACATTAAAACCAGCAACCCTTGAAACAGGCGCAACTGTCGGTGTTCCTCTTTTTGTGAATGAGGGGGAACTTATACGTATCAATACAAAAACCGGCGAGTACGTAGAAAGAGTAAAATAGCAAATTTGATTTTCCGGATTTTGCCCAAAATCGACAAGATTCTGGGCATTTTTATACGATTTTGCCCCAATTTCACCCAAAAACATGGCAAAATCAGGCGAATTCCGAAATTGATTTCCCTATCTTAGCCGTCCCTTAATTCACCCTCGAAGAAATTCTTCGGACAAAACCAACTTTAATTTGAAAAACATGGACTTCAAGCAGATTCAGGAGTTGATCAAAATGGTCAACAAGTCAAATATTGGTGAAGTAACAGTGGAGTTGAAAGATTTCAGAGTTACTATAAAACAAAAGGAAGACAAAATACAGTCAGTCATGAGCGCTCCGTTTCAGGCTGCACCTGTGATACCAAACATTCAACATATCCCGGCACATACTGCCCAGGCTCCATCAGGACAACCAACATCAGCCTCACCTGCTTCGGCTAAAGAAACAGTCGCCACCCCAAGCAACGTGATTACCGTCAAGAGCCCAATGATCGGTACTTTTTATCGGAAAGCGGGACCTGATAAACCAAACTTTGTTGAGGTGGGGGATGAAATCAATCCGGGCAAAGTGGTTTGTATCATTGAAGCCATGAAACTGTTTAATGAAATAGAAAGCGAGGTCAAAGGAAGGATCGTTAAGATATTGGTTGAAGATGCTTCACCTGTTGAATATGATCAGCCGCTGTTCCTTGTAGAACCTGCT
>DASVAM010000287.1:0-14977 GCA_036376375.1 Chitinophagaceae bacterium | reverse complement strand
GTAGAGATCGTAAAAGAATTGCAAAATAAAAATGAGTTTGTAGCGATGACCGGTGATGGTGTGAATGATGCACCGGCATTAGCGCAAGCTGATGTAGGTATTGCTGTTGGTTCTGGTACGGATGTAGCGGCAGAAACTGCTGATATTATTTTAGTAAATAGCAATCCAAACGATATTTTAAATTTAATTCTGTTTGGAAAGGCGACCTATAAAAAAATGGTGCAGAACCTGATCTGGGCCACCGGTTATAATGCGATCGCAATTCCATTAGCTGCCGGTGTGTTATACTCAACAGGCTTCGTACTTGATCCGGCGATCGGTGCGATTTTTATGAGTTTAAGTACTATTATTGTGGCGATAAATGCCCAGTTGTTAAAAGGGCAGATCAACAAAAGGAACACGGCTTCATGAAATTCTTCTTTATATTTTTTGTCATCCTGATTACCGCCTGCAATGGCAATAAAAAGGATGGGTCTTCGCTTACAACAATTCCGGCTACAGAAATTGAAAAAATAAAACTGGCTGGTTTAACTGGTAATAAGATCGATCTGAAACAATACAAGGGCAAAACAGTATTCATAAATTTTTGGGCCACCTGGTGTAAACCCTGTGTGCTGGAAATGCCAACAATAAGGAACGCAATAGATTTATTAAAAAATCATGACATCGAATTCCTATTTGCATCAGACGAGGATCCTGATGTAATCAGGCTTTTTGAAAAAAAACACGGTTACCAGTTCAATTATTGCCGCGTGAATAATATCGAAGAGTTAGGCATAACGATTCTACCTACAACATTTATATTTGACAAAGAGGGCAGGCAGGTCTATTCGGAAATAGGTTATCAGAAATGGGATGATAGTATTAACATGGACTTACTTTTAAAATATGCCGGAAAATGACGGGAAAGATTCTACCAGGTTTATTTACTGCAGCGATATTCATCTCCTGCTCCGATAAAGAAGATGAAAATCCAAAGAATGTTTCAATTTCTTCGAACATTGCAATGCTCGAATCCCCCGCCGGAGATTCATGTGCTGAACCTCATTTGTTTACTGATAAAAATGGAATTGTTTATTTGTCATGGATTGAAAAAAAAGGCAGGCAAAGCACATTAAAATTCTCTTCATTAGAAAGTGACAAATGGTCAACTCCATCAATAATTGCTACGGGCGATAATTGGTTTGTGAACTGGGCCGATTATCCTGTGCTCTCATCAGATGGTTCGGATAATTTGATGGCCCATTATCTTGAAAAAAGTGATACAGCGAAATTCACCTACGACATAAAGCTTACTTCCTCATCCGATGGCGGCAATACATGGACGACATCAAAGATCCTACACGATGACGGGAAGAAAGCCGAGCATGGTTTTGTTTCGATCATTCCATACAATGACCAATTTTTTATAACCTGGCTTGATGGAAGAAAGACTGCCAATGAAGAAAGTCATGGGGGGCATGATGGCCATCACGGTGAAATGACCTTGCGAGCTGCGTTCGTTGATAAAAATGGGAATAAAACTAAAGAATGGGAATTAGATGGAAGGATCTGTGATTGTTGTCAAACTACTGCCGCGAGAACAATGGATGGACCTATCGTTGTTTATCGCGATCGTGCAGAGGATGAGGTCAGGGATATGTCGATTGTTAGGTATGTTAACGGTTCATGGTCGGAGCCCCAAACGATGTATGCTGATAACTGGCAGATCAAAGCATGTCCCGTAAATGGCCCAAGGGCTGATGCAATCGATAATGACCTGGCAATCGCCTGGTTTTCGATGAAGGATAAAAAGGGACAGGTGAAAATTATCTTTTCAAGTGATGGTGGATCGACATTTGGAAAAGCGATCCGGGTCGATGAGGGTAAAGCGATCGGGAGGGTAGATGTCGCTCTGATTGACTCTTCGTCGGCTATTGTTAGTTGGATGGAGGGTACATTCGTGAAAGCAGCAAGAGTTTATTCAGACGGCACTAAAGAGCCTTCCATGGTGGTCGCCTCTTCGTCTGATAAAAGATCCAGTGGCTTTCCTCAAATAACAAAAGCAAAAAACAAATTATTTTTTGCGTGGACAGATGATAAAGTAAAAACGATCAGGATCGCCAGTGTTGATCTTTGATCCTTTGCGACGATACACATTTCCTCACTTAATTCGTTCACCGGTTGCAGTAAATGTATCCATTACATTCCCGGTTACATGGTCATCGTCTTTTTTAACCAGAGTTATACTAATGTCATTACCCATTGCACTATAGTAAAGGGTTACTTCATTTTCTTTTACCTCTACCTTTGAACACCGGGTTATTTCCTTTCCGGTGGAATCCTGTACAGTTCCCGCAAGTCCATTATCTTTCTTTTCAAGTAAATAAATTCTTACAAGGTCACCATATGGTGTTCCGGGTATCAATACCTTCCATTTACCAGCAAAAAAATCGGCCCCGGTTTTGGTTTGCGCATGTGAAGCGAATGAGATGACCAGGAAGAATGTTATTAGTGTAAGAGGGATTATCTTTTTCATTCAAATAGTTTTTGTGTGATGGTGTTGATTAAAATGCTTTTATATTACCTCTCTAAGGTATCAAATTTTGCTTCTATAAATTTTATTATCAACTTATTTTTATAATGAAGTTCTGGTCCATATTTCGGTCCGACCAAATAATGAAATGCCAACATACCCACGAACCTTCAAGGTATTTCTATCCTTCAGTGTTAAATAACAACTATAAGTATCTCCGCTTTCAGGATCATATATCGTTCCACTGTCCCATTCGTCATCGTCAAATTTGAAATCTTTTAAAATAAGGAGCCCAATTATCGGCTGATTTCGATTTCGCTTAAAATTCTAAATAACGCTTCGTTGGTTTCCTGATCATGACATGGCTTTTGCTTATTAATGTCGATGGATACATCTCACAGTTAACATGCCGGCGGCGTTAAGCAAGGGTATAATCATTCGGCATAGTGTTTGAGCATTATTAAACGGGGCAGATAACGACATATTAATCCGGTAACTCGTCCTGATTAAATGAATGCGATTCCATGACAAAGCAAGTTGAAAATCGAATCGCCAGAGAAAGGAAATTCTGGGATTCAAAAGCATTGCAGTATGATAAGGTCGTGAACAAATTTTTCCCGAAGCCTTATAAGGTAATTGTAGAAAATCTAATTCAGGACGTCAGCCAATCAGAAAATTTATTAGAAGTGGCAACTGGCACGGGAATATTAGCCATCCAACTGAGCCCTTTTATTTCTCACATAACCGCTGTTGATATTTCCACCGAAATGTTAAGCGTCGCCAAAGAAAAAATAAACAGACTGAAAATAAACAACATTAATTTTAAGATTGGGGACATTTGCAATCTTGAATTTAACGATAAAAGCTTTGACACAGTATTAGCATCAAACGTTTTGCATTTATTATTCCAACCTGAACTTGCTTTGCAGGAGATTAGAAGAGTGTTGACCGATAACGGCAAGATAATAGTCCCCACTTTTTGCCACGGCGCGAATTTGCGAACACAGATTTTTTCGAGGATATTATCGCTTTTGGGACAAACAACCAGGACCAGGTGGGGTCAAAAAAGGCTGATGCACTTTGTGGAAAGCAACGGATATAAAATTGCGAAAAATGTGTACGTTTCCGATAAAATTCCTCTTTTGTATCTGGTTGCAATAAAGAAATATTGAGATGCAATCTGCCAATGCGAAACCGAAACTCCTTGGAATCATGCAGGTTTTTTGAATTTTGTACAACTAGTTAATTCCAAAAATTTGAAGTTAAAGTCAATTACCAGACACTCTGGAATTCAGCTTATTTGGTTCTTATCCAGGTTTCTGTTCTACCAAAAAGCGAAATGCCAATGTAACCACGCACCTTTAAAGTAGTTTTATCTTTTAGTGTCAAATAACAGCTATAGGTGTCGCCACTTTCGGGATCATAGATTTTACCACTTTCCCACTCATCACCGTCAAACTTAAAATCTTTTAGTATGATCAGTCCAATAATCGGCTGACTACGCTTGCTCCTGTCTGGATTATTAGCGTCAACCCTTGATTTATTATCCTGAACTGGATTTTTAAGCCAAATTATCTTTCCAAAATACTTGTCTCCTGATTTATAGATTTCAATTTTTGCAGGCTCTTTGCCTGCTGTAAGCCAAACGCCAATAATATCATCAGCACTTACTTGGGAATAGAATTTTTGACTGAACAATACTAATACAACCAACAAAAGAAACTTAATCTTCATAAGTCTTAATTTGATACGTCCCCTTGTTTTCTTGATTTAACACTGTCAAAAGTTTCATCATAATTCTTATTCAATGTTCCCATCCATCTGTCCCAGATCGTAAAATATAAACCGTAATTCCCTTTAAAATATTGATGGTGCATGTTGTGAGACACAGAAGTATTTATCCATTTCCCAAACCAGTGTTTTGAAAATCCCTTTGGATAAAGCTCAAAGCCGAGATGACCATAAACATTATAAACGAGGCTGAATATAAAAAACAAGGTTAGATGTATGCTGTGCATTGGAATGGTAAATAGAAAAACAACAAATATGAGCGATTCCGGTACGGCTTCTAATGGATGAAAAGCATAAGCAGCCCATGGGGAGGGATTGGTTGACCTGTGATGAACGAGATGAAACAACTTGAATAATTTCGGATGATGCATGAAACGATGTATCCAATAAAAATAAGCATCATGAATCAGTAGCATTAATGGGAAAGCGATCACTGCATAAAACCATCCGTATTGAGAAATGTCGGTATAATAAGTTGTATGAGGCCTGATATTATCATTAAAAAGCATAAACAGCGGGGGAAAGGAAAAGATGATAATTGACAAAACTGAAAAGAAAATCTCTCTGCCATAATCGCTGACTTTTGGAAAATGTTGTTGAATCTTTTTGTACCTGATCTTTTTCTTTAACAGGATATAAAAAATTATAAAAGCTGGACCGGCTATAAAAAAATATTTGTCGGCATTATCTAACAATATCCATGTGAATTTCTCCCAATTCATAAAATTATTTTGAAGCAAGCTACATTGCGTCAAAGGCAGTTGAGTTAACCGATGTTAATTTCTTTATCGGCTTGCAAGTTTTTTACGCAGGCGGCTCAGGCTTTGGGGTTCTATACCCAAATAGCCGGCTATATATTTAAGCGGAATGCGATTGAAGGCTTGTGGGCATCTTTCTATGAAATTTAAATACCTGTTTTCAGCGGGTTGAGTTTTGTTGAACTGTTCAACCAATAAAACATGGCTCAATTCCTCCGCAAGTATTTTTGTGAATAAAGTTTCAAATTTTGGATTGATAGAAAAGATCAACGGTAATTTTTCCTTTTCCACCATTAGCATTTCACAATCTTCGAGTGCTAAAAAATCTTTATGTGATGGAGCATTGTTGCTAATACCTTCGGTATAAGTAAAGAAGCAGTTTTCAAAAGTGAAATTAGTGGCAATTTCTTTACCATTTTCATCAATGACAACGCCGGTCACAAGTCCATAGTTGATAAACGCAATAAAGCGGCAATACTCGCCGGTCTTTAAAATAATATCTCCCTTTCTAAAATGTCTGGTGCTACTATAATGAAAGGCTTTCTCAAGCTCATTATCAGGAATCATGATCCTCGATCGGATATAGTCTCTTAGCTGCGAATACATGCTTCTAAGATATTATTTTATTGATAAAAGATCAGAGATCATATCCTGCTTGCATTTTTGCGATGACCAAAAATATTTTTTATCCAATCTGAGATTTTCAAGAGATCGCTGGTGCAGGTCATTCTAAATAATATTATAATTGAGGAAAGTGTGGTCAGGAGGCCAATTACAATGACGGAAGCATTTAATCCTAAGGTATCAGCAATGACACCAGTAAGAATTGCGCCGATGGCATAACCCAGGTCTCGCCACAGGCGGAATACACCTAAACTATTTGCACGGTCGGCCGGATGTGTATTTTCTGCAACGGTCGCAAGAAACGTGGGATACACCATAGCCGTTCCCCAGCCAAGTACAATAGATAAAAAAATAAAATGTGTCATAGAATTTGCGAATACAAAAATCATCAATGCAGTTCCCTGGAGTAACATGCCAATAAATAAAAGATCCTTTTTACAAAAATGGTCTGCCATTTTTCCAGTAAAAAGTTGACCAATTCCCCATACAGCAGGATAGACAGCAGTTACCATGCCTATCTGGCCAATCGTAAAACCTTTTGTTGCAAGAAGGATCGGCAGCAATCCCCACACCATGCCATCATTAAGATTATTGATCAATCCGGCTTGTGTAACAGAACCAAGATTTTTATGTTGCCACGTTGTCTGCCAAAAAATATTTTTTAACCTTGTTATTTTGCTTGTGGTAGTTTCAGAAGCTACATGGTGTTTTGTGTCTTTCACAAATAGCCAGCTCATAAGCAATCCCAACACCGATAAACCAATGCCAATATAGAAGGGGTAAGGGCGGAGTCCATATTCCGAGGCAACCCAGCCCGTGGTAAAAGCAACGATAGCCACAGCGAGATATCCTGCAAATTCGTTTAAACCCATGGCAAAACCTCTTTGCTTTTCTCCAACTAGATCTATTTTCATTACAACAGTGCTGCTCCATGCAAGTCCCTGGTTGATTCCTAATAAAATATTTGCAGCTACTATCCAGCTCCAGTTATCTGCAAACATTAATATAAAAGGAACTGGAATACCAATCAGCCAGCCGAGAGTCAATAAATTTTTTCTTCCCACCTTGTTGGCTAATGAACCAGCGAAATAATTCGTGATGGCTTTTACGATACCGAATACGACAATAAAAGAAAGAATCGCAGTTTTTGCGGCGATGTGAAATTCAGCTTCGGCGATTCGTGGCAAGATGCTGCGTTCAAGTCCCACCATACCACCAACAAAAGCATTAATAATAATTAGCAGTGTAAATTGCTGCCAGTTTTCTTTTAGCCCAAGTTGAACTTCTTTCATGTTAATTAATGCTCCCTTTTTTCCATCGGATATTCAAAATTTATCCAATCTGCTTTCAAGTTGTGCGGTAAGTTCAGCAATTTGTGCCTGGTAAATTTCATCCTGGTTAGCAATTCAAAAGCCGGACGGATGTTTGGACATTTATCAAAAGGGCAGCAACCGCAGTAGACCACGATCTCTTCACTCTTATCTTCTTTTGACAGCAGTGATTTTAATTCGTTGAGATACTCTTTTTCTTTCACAGCTCCAATTTTGATCGCCCCTTTTATAGAATTGACAGGTCCAATATTAATGATCAAAAGTTTAACAGATGCTGAATCATTAATTATTGCGGCGAGATCTTTGGGTTCCATTAATTGATCTGGGCGCCACGGTTCAGTTTGTTTATTAATAAATGCGGTCGTTCCCAATAATAGTAACATGGTAATGACGAAATGAAAGTTGTTTTTTTTCATGCTTAATTCTTGTTTTAACTCATTATTTTAATGCCTGGCAAATCAAAGCACTCATGGGCGCCTTTATTGATCCAGTCCCAAATTTCTCTACCAGCTCTTTTTCAGCAGTTGCCTTTATATCTTCCATCCAAGCCGGGTTACGTTTCATGATCTCGTTATAGATCAACCCGCCCTGTGCAAGACCTGATACAACTTCCTTTGCATTGCGGCCAACTGAATTCTTATTAATTTTCTCAATCTGGATTTTTGAAAAGCCTGTTTTTTCCAGGAGAACCCTGATCTCATTTTCATCATTCATAGAAAAAGGAAGATTGTATGCCGGGGGTAAAGGATCTTCCAGGTATTTTTTTGCTGCTTTTCTGTAGGTATGAGAAAGCGTATTGGATTCTAATTCATCCCAGGTGGTAAATAATAATGTTCCTCCCGCTTTCAGAACACGGTAGGCTTCATCGAATGCTTTTGTTTTATCCGGAACAAACATGTATCCAAAGCAACAAACAATGAGGTCAATACTGTTATTGCTAAAAGGCAATTGCTGGGCATCTATTATTTGCCAGTCAATTTTCAAATCTTTTAATTGTTCTTTTGCAATTGATAGCATGTCCTCGCTTATATCCGATGCAATAAGTTTGGTCGAAGCTGGCATGCTTTTTCGTAAATGACGGGTGACACGACCTGTTCCTGATGCAAGTTCCAGCACAAGTTGAAGTGAAGAAGGATCAAATCGTTTGCATACTTCTAATGCGTAAGGTTCAAAAAACAGGGGACCCAAATACTTCTCATAATGATGAGGAATCGATCCTGAGAAATCATAGGCTGGGCTTGATTGGGTTTTATTATTAACAGATGTCATGTTCCAATTTAATTGATAGCACAGCGATTAGCGCCAGCTTCAAGATCTGACGGGTTTATATCAGAGAAATCTCCTTGCAAATTCTTTTCTACTATTTCCAGGAAATTCGCGGGCGTGGGGGGCAATTTAGCAAGAATTGTTTCTGTAAATTCTGATTTTGATAAGTTTAGTAAATGAACATTTTTTTTGATCTCATTAAGAGTTGCCATTATTGGTTTATGATCAAATGCTGCAGGAATATTTGTATGAGCAGGCAAAACAATGATCGAATCATTCAGTGTTTTAAGTACTTGAAGGCTGTCATACAATAGTTCTGCCCTTTGTTTTGCTTCGCCATAATCAGCTTTCAGATCAGGTCTTCCGACACTGTTAGTAAACAGGGTATCTCCTGTAAATAGAACTTCGTTGTTTAAAAGAAAAGAAACACTTTCTTTGGTATGACCCGGGGTTGGTATTACTTTCACGGAAAGCTTATTAAAAGTAAGGGTTTGACCCGGTTCGAGAGGTTGATAGGGAAAAGTCACTTTGTTTGGAATTGGCAGAAATAGTTCAACATTGAATCTTTCTGCCAATTGTTTTGAACGGGATAGGTGATCGGCATGGATGTGAGTTTCCAATACGGCGTTAAGATTCCATCCACTTTCTTTTAAAATATTCTCATAAACTTCAACAGGTAATGATGCGTCTATTATGTTCGCTTCTTTATTTGAAATAATGATGTACGATAAACACCCTTTGCCTGTTCTTCTTAACTGGATCACTGTATAATTAGCAAATTCAATAAGGGCACTGTTCCATGCAAAACTCCATCCTTTCATTCCATTTTCCAGAGAATATGCTTCAATTCCTTTTTTCTTTAATTCATTAGCTGCTATGCGGCTGGTTCTGCCTGCTGAACATACGGTGACGACAGGAATGTTTGCCGGAATAGTAACCTCATCTAATACTGATGCATCACCGGCGTTTAATCTTTTATAAGCGTCGACATAAATGCTTCCCGGTATGTGCCATTCTTCCCGTTGTTCTTTTGGTCTTACATCAAGAACAGTGACTTTCTTGCCTGACTCTAACCAATCACTAAGAGTAGTTGCATTAATTTCAGGAGTTTCCATTTATATGAAATTTATCCTACAAATTTCCGCTTCGGCGAGAGAAGTTCTTTTTACATATGATAAATATTTCAATGACTTGCCCTGATCCGGCTGAGACTGACCTGAGTGATGCCCAGATAGGAAGCAATATATTTTAAGGGGACCCTTTTCAAAATATCCGGGGCTTCATGCAAAAGGGATCTATACCTTTCCTCGGCAGTGTGAAATTGGATGCTTTCAATTCTATTAATGGTTTCTACATAACCAGCTTCAAATATTTTCCTAAATACTCTTTCGATGTCATGAAACTGATCATATAACTTGAAGAGTTTTGTTGCATTGATGGCAGTAAGATCTGTGTCTTCTAAAACCTGGATAGCTTTAGTGGATGGTCTTCCTGTAAAAAGACTTTCCACTCTTGCGATCAAATTGTTCTCTGCTGTAAAGCTTTCTGTTATATCGATTCCATCCTTAAGATAGTAAATACGTGCCAGGCCCTTATTAATAAAATAAATTGTTTTGCAGGTGTGCCCAATTGGTTGAAGTATCTCGTTCTTTTTTATCTTAACCTCAGAGAAAATAGTCGAAAGAGCTTCCTCGGACGTGCTGGATAGCTGATGGTATCTGTTTAAATAAGTTAGAACTGGCAACATTTTTCATTATTGGGAATTTTCAAAATTCAGTTTTATTTAGGAAAATTCATCTTTCGGATTAATTCTACATACCGGGGTTCGTTTTGCAATGAATCAAACCATGGCCACGCTTTAAGTTCTTTAAGCCATCCATCCCGTTGTTCGTAACCTTTTTCAAGCCGGTTCAGCGCTTCTTCCTTTTTCCCAACGGCTAAATAAACACTTGCAATATCAAAAGCTGAAACCAATCCTTCCTCAGAACGCCTGATCAAATTATTTAGAATCTCATTTGCTTCAGCTTTATGATTGGCTCTTGCATAAGCACAACCCAGCATAGCAAGATAATGTGCCGATTCTGACACATCTGCAGACTTTTTCAAAGGCGCAACAGCTTTCATATAAAGACCTTGTGCGAGATAAAGTTCACCGAGATTATGAAGAATGAGAGAATGATTGGGGTGTACCTTTAATGCCTGTTGCAATTGCTCTTCTGCATTTTTGTATTGCTTCGAATAAATATAAACCTGGCCTATATACCCAAGAATAACGGGTGATAGTGGATCGAGTTCTTTGGCTTTAGAAAGTTGAGCCAGGGCCTCTTCATAACGCCCAGCAAAGCCCAGCATACGGCCATACCATGTATAGGTAAGGGAATAACCTGGATTCAACTCTATTGCTTTCAGGAATGCCTTTTCGGATTCTGTCCAATTCCATTCGCGATCTAATTTCCAACGACCCAATGAGCCATACACTTCACCGAGATTTGGATTCAGGCTGATTGCTTTTTTGATGGCACTATCCGCCAGCATCGATCCTTCTTTTTGCGGTATACCGCCTTGCTCGCCTAATAAAATATAGCAATCTGCCAAAGCAGCATAAGCAGCAGCATAGTTCGCGTCATATTTAAGTGCCTCTTTATAGCTTTCAATGGCTTGTTTATGACTCTGCATGGTTCTTTGATTCCAATAGTGACGGCCAGTTAAATAAAGTTCATAGGCACGAGGATTAATTACTCTATCAGAAATAAGCCTCATTGTATCCTGAGGAGTCAGTGTAACTTCTATCTGACTAGCAATCTGTTTGGCTACTTCACTGTATAAAGCGAGGATACTCCGTACTTCCTTGTTGAATTCTTTTGACCATATATGTTTGTCAGTTGTTCCATTAATAAGTTGTATTGTAATGAGAACTTTATCTCCTTCTCTAATCACAGATCCTTCGATGAGTGCCTTTACATTCAATTCTTTCGCAATTTGTTTCATAGTTTTCTTAGAGTCCTTGTATTGAATGGTGGAAGTACGAGAAATTACTTTTAATGCACTGATCTTGGACAATTCAGATATAAGAGTTTCGTGCATCCCATCAACAAAATATTGTTGTGATTGGTTACCTGACAGATTCGCAAGTGGCAACACTGCAATCGAATCGATCGCTGAATTTTGTTTGGAAGGAAGGTATGATAAAACAACAATTGCAATAATTGTAAGAACCAATAATGACAATGCGATTAACCTAAACGATCTTTTTTTAAACAAGGAAGAAAAAGAGAATGTTTCCTCTGTCTTGCCATGAATCTCACTTGGCAATGGTATCACTAATCCCTCATTTGATGCTGCAAAAACCTCGATAGGACGATGAACATTTTTCAAATGAAATTTACCTATGGATTTTGTTATTATATCTTTTTGGTTTCTTATTTCATCATGTACTTTTTCGGAGAAAAGGACCGCACCCGGTACTGATAATGTTTCAATACGAGATGCAATATTTACACAATCGCCATAGATGCCTTCGTTGTCGTAAACAACATCGCCTGAGTGGATACCGATCCTCAACTTAACCCGGGGCTCCTTTTGTAACTCATGTTGAATAGCAATGGCGCAACGTACCGCATTTGCCGAGCTATCAAAAAGGCTAAGTGTGCCATCGCCAAAATATTGAAGAATGTTTCCCTTATGTGCAGGTATTAAACTATCGAGGATTTGCTTTTGTCGGTTTCGTAGGAGAGTCGCCCGGACCTCGTCATCCTGCATCATGGCTGTATAACCGACCATGTCGGCGAACATAACGGCCCTCAGCTTCCGATGTTCTGAATGTGAAGAGTTTGTATCGGTTGTCTTGTCCATCACGTCGGATAATAGAACCTGTCAATCCTTTTGGTGCTGAAAAATTAAAAACAATAAAATCACTAAGTTTAACGAAGTTATTAAACTCAATATTTGTTTCAGAATGTGTTTTAATGACGATGGGTCCTTGTCATGGTTTCTAATTCATACTTTTCACCAACGTTAAGCATGTTGCACAAGAATATTCATGGCCACTTTTTCGCTCAGTTGTACATTTTTCTTTTGCACCTCAACTGAAAATGAATTGTCATACTCAACTTTCTCTAACAATTTAATTTTAATGCCGGGCATGATATTTAATTTTCCCAGGAACTGAAGGAACGCATCACTTGTATCTATCAGGTTTATTACCAGATAAGATTTTCCTTCGGTGCAACCAGAAAGAGGTACGGAAATATTGTTCGTTATTTTTCCATTCTTGTCTGGTATCGGATCGCCATGAGGGTCAAAAGAAGGGTTACCGAGAAAATTGTCAAGTCTGTCAACAAGATCTGTTGATTCAATATGTTCCAGTTGCTCCGCCAGTTCATGCACTTCATTCCATTTATAATTCATTTTCTCCACAAGAAAAACTTCCCAAAGCCGATGCTTGCGGATCGTAAGCAGGGCCCTGTTCTTTCCTTTTTCTGTCAACTGGATCGCTTTATCGGGTTTCAATAGCACTAATTTCCGGTCGGCTAGCTTGCGGACCATTTCCAGGACGGTAGCAGGATTTAGATTAAGTGCTTTGGCCAAAGCAGTATTGTTCACTTTTTTTTCCTTGCGGCTTTCCAGCTTAAAAAGTGTTTTCAGGTAGTTTTCCTCGGAATGATGAGAGAAATGAGCCATTTAGCAAAAATAATCAGGATTGCCAGAAAATAAAAATTTGGTACACCAAATAAATATATTTTGGAATACCTTTATCTTTGTCAACCGGTATGAAGAATAAAACGAAAGCGATCCTTATAGTTTGTTTATTGATCCTGGCAGGAATCGGATGCCAGAAATTATTACCCGGGGTTCCCGGTGATGATTCCATTCTGGATGGACCCGTTGAAGGGTTGACCAATGAACAAAATGCAATTTTCCTTCGTGGAGATATCGCATTTAATGATGATATATTTACTTCCCAAACAGGATTAGGTCCTTTATTCGTTGCTACTTCATGCGGCACTTGTCATGCAGGTGATGGTAAAGGTCATCCGTTTACAACGTTGACTCGCTTTGGACAAATCGATACATTCGGAAACAAGTTTCTGAGTCGTGGTGGGCCACAATTACAAAACAGGGCTGTACCTGGATTTACACCCGAAGAAATTCCTGCGGGAACAGCTTTTTCAAAATTTACTCCGCCTGCAAATACGGGTTTAGGTTTTTTGGAAGCCGTTAGTGATGCGACATTGTTGTCATTATCCGATCCAAATGATGCAAATGGTGATGGAATTTCGGGTCGCCCAAACTGGATCACCGTTCCGTCTTATTGTATCTATCGCCCGGGGACCATAGAACGTAATGGAAAATATATCGGACGCTTTGGAAAGAAAGCGGCCGTGTATGACCTTCTTCAGCAAACTGTAAATGCATACAACCAGGATATGGGAATAAATTCAACTTATGAGCATTATAGCACATATACTGGTCTCGAGGTGGATCCGGAGGTGTCGAATCAAACTGTTTTAGATGTTGTTTTTTATTTGCAGACGCTGAAAGCGCCCATTCAAAGAAATCAAAATGATCCGGATGTGGTGGCTGGTCAACAGGTATTCTTAAGTATTTCCTGTGGTAAATGTCATACACCGGAAATGCAAACGGGTTTTTCTTCAATAGCTCCCTTGTCAAACAAAACTTTTTTTCCTTACACTGATCTGCTTTTGCATGATATGGGACCAGGTTTAAATGATGGCTATACAGAAGGAACAGCCATGCCAGCAGAATGGCGAACTCCGCCTTTATGGGGATTAGGTTTATCTAAAAATTCACAAGGGGGACAATATTTTTTAATGCATGATGGCAGGGCAACAAGTATTGAACAAGCCATATTAATGCACGGAGGTGAAGCAGAGCAGAGTAAAAAGAGCTTTCAACAGCTTTCGGCTACTGACAAAGCAAAGCTTCTCAAATTCCTGGAATCGCTTTAACTAAAATGGATAGAAGAGAATTTATAAAAAATAGTTGTACTGCCTGTTTATCCGCAACTGTAATCGGAACAGTGATCTCATCATGTACTGCTACACAATATATCAGCGGGACATTAGGGAAAGATGGTTTGTTTATAAATGCAAATGAATTTGTAACAAAACAAAACGGAAAAGAGATCTACCGTTCTTTTATAATTGTACGGAATGATGCGCTGCAATATCCTGTTTGTGTTTACCGGTTCAATGACAATGAATATTCAGCATTATGGATGCGATGTACACATCAGGGCACTGAATTGCAGGCTTCCGGTGATCGGCTTCAATGTACAGCACATGGCAGTGAGTTTGATAACAAGGGTTCTGTAAAAACCGGACCTGCTGATACATCGTTAAGAAGCTTTCCTGTTACTGTTTCCAATCATCAACTTTTTATTGACCTGAGAGCAATATGAGTAAGAAATATTTAGTGATACTTTTTGTATGCTGCCTGGCAGAAACTGCATTTGGCCAGATCGATCCTTCATTGCTAAAACGTGTCCCTAAGGATACATCTTTGAACAAAATGAATATGGATGCATTGTATAACAGGCCATTTTTACAATTAGGGAAATTGCCAGTTGCAATTGGGGGATATGTAGAAGCGAATTACCAGTACTTGCAGGAGGATGGTATTTCAGAAGGTCATCAATTCCAAATGCGGAGGATGAGTTTATTTGTTTCTTC
>DASVAM010000275.1:0-2767 GCA_036376375.1 Chitinophagaceae bacterium | reverse complement strand
CATTTTATGAAACGTTGCTAATTCCTTTTTTAGCACTTTGTTCATTTCGCTGTTGATCGCTTCCAACGACACTACATCTTCTTCCGTTAATTCAACTGAATGCCTGCCCTGCGCTTTACGGATGATCGCCTGTGATACTTCTTTGCTCATTTTACCCAACGCTTCCCAGGGTTTGCTTTTGTTTTCAATGTATCCGATGTTTGCCTCAATTACACGTGCCTTCATCAAATACATATCGATCAGAATTCCTATGTCAACTCCGTAGTCATTGAAGAAATCAATTTTGTTTAAGAGACTCTTTTTTCCCGCTATCATTCCACTTAAAGGCTGCGAAAAATGACTGAGACCCGGAAACAAAATGTTCAAGAGTGGTTTTGCCACTAATTCCGTTACCCGGCCTGCATTTCGTGCAAAGGCTCCTTTTACAAAATCAGCCTTTCCATCTAAGATCGGATCAATAAGGTTCCGGATCGTTTTCTCTGGATAGGGGTCAATATCTGCATCAAGGAAAACAACAAGCTCATTATAGGCCTGCCTGATACCATCCTTCATCGAAGTGCCTTTGCCTCTTATGTCGCTTAAGATAACTTTTGCTCCACTCTTAAATGCGACGTCTGCGGTATGATCAGTCGATCTGTCATCAACAACAATGACTTCTGCCACCAATGGATCAGCCAGGCAAAATTTTACAACATTGCCAATTGTTTTTTCTTCATTCAAGGCCGGTATAACTACGGAGATCATGGCTTGTTATCTTTTGTCATTTTATAAATGGTTGCGATCGTTGGATGTAAAGAGCCGCCCCAGCCGCGGCTCTTTATGAACACTCACTATTCATATTCGCACTGCACATAGGGATGGATGGAATTGAGAGAACCAATACTACCTTAACCACTTGTTACGTCATGCGCTGTATGGCCGGTGTACCTTTTTTTCATTTATAGCATGTACACACAATACAGGTATTGATGAATGATCCACAATATTTCCACTCCACCTGCGCAATTTCTTGTTTTTAAAAAAAGACTCAGGGCCCGTATTTACAAGGATAAGGTCCGCCCCGATATTTTCAGCATATTGCACCGTTGCCTGAGCCAGGTTACTTCCAAATACTGTTTTGCATTCTATAGGAATATTGGTGATATCTTTAAAATACTGGTAGGAACCCATCAATGTTTTCGTGTCTTCCCGGCTGAGGTTACGACCATTTTTTGTTAACGAGATCAGGTGGACATTTGCCGCAAATTTTCTTGCTAATTCATAAGCCAGTTTTATTTTTCTTTTTGGTACATGCTTGCCGATGGGCAATACAATTTTTTTCAGTCTTGTTGAATTTGATTCCGCATATACGCATAATACTTCGCTGTTGACAGATCTGACAATATCTTTTGCCTTACTCTCAAATAGCAATTCTTTCAACCAGCTTTCTCTTTTTGCGCCAAGAACCACCAGGTCGATTTGTAGCTCATCAACATATTTATTTACTATTTCACATAATTTTCCTTCTGCTTCATGACATTGTACATTCAGTCCGAAGCGTGCCCCTAATTCAGTTTGTAACTTTTTCAACAGGGTGTTTGTGGATGAGTATTTTTCTTTATTTTCTGCCAAATGAATGAAATATGCTTCCGGTGCCAGTAACCATGATAATCTTGAATTGGATGAAACGTGCAGGATGTGGAGCTCGCTGTTGAACTTTATTGCTATCATTGCAGCTTCCTCAGCAGCATGAGACGATGCTCCGGAGAAATCGGTCAGCAACAATATCCTCTTAAAATCTTCCCCCATACGTTCATTTGGATAAAAGTATTGCTGCTCAATTAAAATGGAATTAAGACAGGATTAAAATGTAATTAAAAAGGTCAAATAGAAGGCAGAATAACGGAAAACAAGCTGCCCTTGTCCGGTTCAGATTCGATCGTGATCTCTCCTTTATGAAGACGGATGATGCCGGAGGACATTGACAAACCTAATCCCTGGCCCTGCGAAATGCTTTCTGCTTTTTGAGAACGGAAAAAAGGTTCAAAGATCTTTTGCATTTCCTCCTGCGTGATGCCAATCCCTTCGTCTTTGATTCGTATTATCTTTTTATCAGGCTTAATATTTATAGAAACCCAGGCAGTATGGGTGGCTGAATATTTACAGGCATTTTCGATTATATTTTTGAAGGCGATAAATAGCAATTCTTCATTACCATACACATAGCAAAGCGTTTCTTCCTCCGGTATTTCGTCAAAGGAAAAATAAACATGGTACGCGGGGTGCAACTTATTTACCTCTTCTACGGCACTCAATATAATTTCATCAATTCGTACCGGCTCAAGGTTGATGCCTTTGCCGGCACCCGCCTTTGCCAGCTCCAGCAATTTTCTGACAAGATTATTCAGATGAATTACGTCTTCCTGTACCGATGCTAACACCGCTTTGTATTCTTTTTCACTTCGGTTTTGCAAGGAGGCAACCTCCAGCTGGCTAGAGATCGCCGCAAGCGGTGTAGAAAGTTCATGCGAGGCATTGGCAATAAAACTTTTTTGATTGTTAAAGGAAGTTTCAAGCCTTTCCAATAAGCTGTTAAATGTTTGTACAAGCTGGTTCAATTCATCTTTTCTGTTACTGGTAGCGATCCGTTGTGAAATGTTTTGAAAACTGATCTCATTCATTTCAGTGATAATTTGTCCAAGAGGTCGAAGCAAATTGATGGAAAAATAATAACCGATAAGCAATGTAATGATGATCCCGGCTAAACCGCTTAATAGTAATATTCGTT
>DASVAM010000270.1:0-7677 GCA_036376375.1 Chitinophagaceae bacterium | reverse complement strand
TACATGCACCCGGCAAACCTTCTATTGAAAGAGCCGAACATTTAAAAGATGTGAAAACACCCATGCTTTTTATACAGGGATCAAAAGATGAATTTGCTACCGGCCAATTGATAAGATCGGTTACTTCATCACTTCCGCTGGTTGAACTCATAATAATAGAAAAAGCCAATCATGGTTTTAAAGCAGGCAAAGACGACAACATAAAATTGCTTGCAACCATCACAAAAAATTGGATAGAGAGAAAGATTTAGTAACTGTCGTCTCATTTGCAATAAGACCACTGTATCAAAAATAAAGACCGGGGCGTATGTCAACGCCTATTGATATCAGGTAACTATTGCTACTGTGGCGTTTCAGGAGGAACAGCAATCCAGCTGGGATCAATCACAGGTCCTGAATTTCAATCTCCCCCCTTTGAGGTATTGATTTCCCTTGTTGCTGATATTATCTTCATTAGTCTTTCTACCAATGTCTTATTGTAAAAGCATTAATAGATTAAAAAGCAGTCTTGGACTACTTCCGATTAATTCTGTTTCCGAACCATTTGTAAAGATTTTACATCTGTTTTCATGTAGTCATGTATAAAACATTCATGATAATATCTCTTGCATTACTTCCATTCTTTCTCTATGGACAGGATGGCGATAAAAATGCAACTTCTAAGCAAACCGCGGGCGCAGCCGTGAAATCCCCAATTATTGTTGACGTTGAACCATATATCCATCATATTTCAGATATAAATTTCAGAGATCAGCAATATAAGATAGAAGTGTGGCTCAAATTAACCATGAGTGATACTTTATGGGCTGTGGATTCGCTTGCAAGCCAATTTGCCGTTGTTGACTCCAAGGATTTGTCTGTCACTGTTGTCCCTCAATATCAAAGGGCTAAAGACTCAATAAAAACAAAAAAAGAGGATTCATCCCAAAGAAGAGGATACAGGAGATTACTAAAGTTAAATTGTACCATTATTAAGAAATGGGATATAAAGAAATATCCTTTCAATAGACAAACCCTCGATATAAAAATATATGCTTTACGTTCGTCGAAATGGTTAACATTGGCTCCATCATGCTCGAGGGTAACCTATGCAAGGGATAGTATGAATTTGAAGAAGATTGAAATTGAAAATGGTTGGTTTTTTAGGTGCGACGAAATAAGGGCCGTTGAAGATAGTTGCCAGGATATTTTTGATCATGGGACAAAATACTCTGCCATTCATTTGAATATACGGTTGACCCGGAGACATGGGTTTGCACTTTTTTTCAAGCTGTTTATTGGAATGTATATTTCCTTTTTTGTATCGTTTATTTCATTTTTCATTCATGTGAAACATTTTGAACCAAGATTTGGATTGCCAGTAGGGGGCTTATTTGCTGCTATTGGAAACAAATATATCACAGAAAGTGTTTTACCGCATTCATCATCATATACGATAGTGGATGCTCTACATACCTTTACTATCATTGCAATTTTACTTATCATTTTATTTTCTGCCATTTCACTTAATCTTTCGGATACTCCCAACTCAGTTATTAAATCCCGCACTCCCCATTCTTTAAAGCTCAGAGTGATGAAATGGATCGACAAAAATGGACATATCCTGATCATAATTTCTTATGTCATTTTGAATATTGTGTTTGGTTTTTTGAATATAATTTAAACAACATGATTCCTTTTCAGGGCCAAAAATAAAATGCCCCGGTTGTAACTTAATTACCTTGGTCGCGTCAAAGCTAAAAACCACGCAATGAGAAAGATCTTTCTTTTAGGGGTTATGGCTGCTATTTTAGCTATAACTACTATAGCACAGGAGTCCAAAACCAAAGTAGTATTGTTAGGCTGTTTTCATTTTGATAACCCCGGTTTGGATGTGGCAAAATTTGAAAACGTTGATATTCTCTCGGAAAAAAGACAAAGGGAAGTGTTGGCGGTCGTGGAATTATTGAAGAAGTTCAATCCTGACAAGATATTCGTTGAGGTGCCAACTGAATTACAGGGAAGACTGGACAGCAATATCAATAAATATAAAAGCGGTCAATTTACGCTCAGGGGCTCAGAGACACATCAGCTAGGTTACCGGCTGGCGAAGGACTTGAATTTGCCAACATTATATGCTGTTGATTACAAAGAAGCACAATTCCCTTTTGACAGTCTTGTAAAATCAGCAACAGAAGCAAAACAGTTTGATCTGCTTGGTTATATAAAAAGATCGATCGATAGCGTCCAAAATGATTTTAATTATTCGTTGAAAAAGAATACGATCAGGGAAATGTTGCTGAATCAAAATACAGAAACCGTGGCAGAGATGCAGGTGGGTGCATATTTTGACTTTCTTATTGCCGGTAAGGAAGGGAATCATGTGGGATCATATCTAACCAGCGAATGGTGGAGAAGAAACATGATCATTTATGAGAATATTTTAAAGAGACTGGATGGTAAAGAGAAAAAGATCCTGGTGATCTTCGGATCCGGGCATGCAGCATTATTAAATGAAATGATGAAGTACAACAAAAAATTTGAGAGGGTCCCTGTACGATCGATATTTTAGTCTTTCCCGGAGTGGTTTGGATTTCCTTTGCAGCAAGTGAGATCGTTTTACAGGATCGCTATTTTACTCTTTTATATTCGGTATTATCGTAAGTAAGAACGTTTATCTTGTTTTGATCATCAACTTTAAAAGCTACTACTTTTCCCTGTCCAGGGATCAATTCAATACGTATAGTTTCTTTTTGCGTGAATGGTGTTGAAACTGCATGAAGATTTCCAAAACGTACTGCCAGTGCATTGTTCTCTATGTCGACGTGAATGTCGCCCAACAATTCATGACGATATGTACCAACATAAGAATTGAGAGGTAAAGTTAATTGTGAAGTTCTTTTTGCCCTGTCAGTAAATGATTTCTGTGAGGACTCAACACCTTGTTTGTAACGGGTTTCGAGCTCGTCCACCATTTTTGCAAGTTGTTCTTCGGCCCCGGCAACGCCAGCAACACGGTCATAAATAAATGCTGCAAGAATATCGCTGGCAGCTGCGCCTGCCATTGCGTCGTTTGTCAGGATGACGAGACCAATTTTTTTTTCTGGCATAAATGAAGTATGCGCTTTGAAGCCAGGATAACCTCCGAAATGATAGATAATCTTTTCGTTTTGATAATTACTCACGTTCCAGCCAAGTGCATATTTACCGCTATTGGTAAATGGATAAGATTGCTTTTCATAATTGGCAAGACCTGTTTGCGCAGTAGTTATCACGTTCACGGGAAAGATCTGCTTGTTATTTACTTTACCGGTATTGATTTGTGCCTGCAGCCATTTTGAAAGATCCGCAGCAGTGGAGACGATACCGCCGGCCGATTGCATCGTATTATCTTTTTTAGCGAGGTATATTTTTGTCAGGCCTTTTTCTCCAAATGCATCATAGGGGGCAGCCATTTTCCATTTATTCTTTTCTGCCAACGATATATAGGCAGTCGTGTGGTTCATCCCAAGAGGTGTAAATATTTTTTCCTGCAGCAGGTCCTGCCATTTGAGATTCAGGTATTCCTGTAATTCGAGTCCATAGATATTATATCCAAGGTTATCATAATCGAAGACGCCAAATTGCTTCTTTGCAAGGGTAGCATTGCTTAATAGGGTTAGTATTTCATTTTTTTCAATAGCACCACTAAACGCCATTCGAAAAACGAGAGGGTTGTTTTCAAGTCCGCTTGTGTGTGTAAGCAAGGTTCGGTTAGTTACGTTGCTTCCAATTTCATTTTTGAATTTAATGTTTGAAAAGTATTCTTTAAATGATTTGTCAAGCAAGATCTTTTTTTCATGATCAAGCAAAGCAGCAGTAAGTCCCATAAACGATTTGGTACACGAAGCGATATAGTATAAAGTGTTTTCATCCGCTTTGATGCCCGCTTCCTTATTCGCCCACCCAAATCCTCTCATGAAAAAGGGGCCATTCTCATCGACGATAGCGATCACAATACTTGGGATGCCTGGCACTTTTTCCAATAGCTTATTTGTGACATTATCGACCTTCGTTGCCAGTTGTTGTTTATCGGAATTAGCTATTTGTGCGGGTGCAGATAGATCGGCGACCACTAAGACTGCCAGCAATATGAGGTTGTAGAACTTTCTCATGATTTTGCTTTTTATAATATATGGGACGAATGATTGCGAAAAATGTTGCAAAGAGCATCCACAACGTATTTCATTTACTTGAAATGAATCAAATTGAAGAGCAAAGGGTTGAATCGGAGATATTGGTTGAAGAAGGAGGCTAAAGTACGATCTTCTTTTGGTAAACCAGATTTTTCCAGGTCATTGGCTTGTCATAAACGTACCACACTTACTGCTGAGTGAATTCTTCAATCCGATAAATAATGTGGCAACGTAACTTCGTCGCCAAATATAAAGTAATGGAATTAGGTATTGGTATGTTTGGCGATCTGCACATCAATAAAAATGGAGAGACGCAGCTGGCAGGACAGCGGTTAAAGGAATTGATCGAAGAAATAAAACTGATGGATCAGGTCGGCCTTGATTTTTATGGTATCGGTGAACATCATCGCCCCGATTATGCTGTCTCAACACCTGAAATAATTTTAGCTGCCGCAGCAAGTGTTACAAAAAATATCAGGCTGGGCAGTGCCGTTTCCGTTTTAAGTTCATCCGATCCGGTGAAACTATACCAGAGTTTTGCAACGATCGATCTGATATCGGATGGCAGGGCGGAATTAATGGCCGGTCGTGGAAGTTTTGTTGAGTCATTTCCATTGTTTGGTTATAGTCTCGATGATTATGACGAACTGTTTGAAGAGAAATTAGAGCTTTTACTTAAAATAAATAAGGAAAATCCCATTTCCTGGAAAGGTAAGTTCAGACCTGCTTTAAACCGGCAGCAAGTATTGCCTCGGGCGGTCAACAACGATCTTGATATATGGATAGCGGTGGGAGGTACTCCTGAATCGGTGCTGCGTGCGGGCAAACATGGATTGCCTGTGATCTTCGCCATTATTGGTGGCAACCCCGCACAGTTCAAGCCGTTGTTTGAATATTACAAAAAAGTGTATGGACATTTTGGTCATGACATGAATCGATTCCGGGTGGGTGTACATATGCATGCATTTTTTGGTGATGACGGTAGAAATATCGCGGCTGAATATTACCCGATCTACTCTGCACAAATGGATAGAGTAGGCAGGTCCCGCGGCTGGCCTCCGTACCAGGAACAACAATATATCACTGGCCGGGGCATCAATGGCCATTTGATCATTGGGGATGCAAATGAATCAATTGATAAGATCTTACACATGCATGAACTATTTGACCTGCACCGGTTCTCAGCTCATATGGATGTCGGTGGACCATCGCATAAATTAATGATGAGATCAATCGAGATATTTGGCACTAAGATCGCTCCTAAAGTGCGGGAAGCATTAAAAGAAAAATAATTCGCATCGCTGAAATAGCCGTGCTTGAGTGCTTCTTAAGATTCGTTTATTTAACAGACAAGCTTATCGATCGATTTATAAAGTTCATTTTTTGAAAATGGTTTTTCAAAAAACATGTCGGCACCGTTTTCCAAAGCCACATCCCGTGCGGAAGCAAAACCTGAAATCATGATGATCTTAATATCAGCATATTTTTTCTTGATATAACTAATAAAATCAACACCAAAGCCATCGGGTAGCTTATTATCCAGGATGATTACAGACGGTTCTTCTTTCTGAAGATATTCGTCGGCTGCAAGCAGGTTGTTCACATAATCCAACTCTAAATTTTTTTCGTTGAGAATGATATTTAACAATAAGCCTATTTCCCCTTCATCTTCTACTACCAGTATTTTCTTTGCAGCCCTGGTTTTCGACGCAGTTGTCTTTGTCATAAAAGTGTTTTTGGATGAGTGATTTTGAGAGGCCTGTCAGAAAAGGATTTATGCAAATTGTCTGCCTGAATTACTTTCTGAATGTGTAATTATTTCCACATGGATGTCGATGGTTGAATTCCGCCGCAAAAATTTCTATTATTTCTTTAAGAAAATAACCAATGCGCCGATCAATGTAAGGACTATTACGACTTTCCGATAATGATGGTCCCTGATCCTTGTTACGATTTTTATTCCTGCCCAAAACCCAAGTGCTAATGGTGGGAGTAATAACAGGTCTGTTTGTAAGCTTGTGGCATCGATATTTTTCCAGAATAACACCTGGAAAGGAAGTTTAAATAAATTGACAACTAAAAATAACCATGCGGAAGTTCCAATAAAATGATCTTTCGGTAATCTCATTGCCAGGAAATACAGATTGGCGAAAGCACCTGCTAAATTTCCAAGCATCGTGGTGATACCGGCCGTAATACCTGTGCTTGCTGCAAACAAGGGATGTGTCGGCACATTTTCTGTTTTGACCATTTCCATTACCAGCATGATGATTACGGTGAGAATAATGATCACCGCCATTACCTTTCTAAAGACCTCCTCATCGAGATCTTTGCCTGTAAACACGCCGATCAGGATACCCACCGCCATCCACGGAACCAGTTTCCGGAAATGCTTCCACTGTGCATGCCGGTGATAGTAGAGTACCGCAGCAATATCTGCGATACATAGCAAAGGCAACACAATTCCAGTGGAGGCTTTGCCGCCAAACACCAGGGCCATCAGCGTTACATTGAGCATGTCGATTCCCCGAAGGCCGGCCTTTGCAAGACCAAGAATAAACGCACCAGTAAATACTAATAAGATATTAATCAGAGACCAGTCCGAAAATATTTCCATGATGTCTTGAAAGGGTTTCAAGATACGCAAAGTCCATTATCTGCATTTTTTTCCCGGAGGTTATGGAAGCGAATGAAAGGACTACCGCTCATAATTTATGAAGCGCTTTTTTACAAGCGGTATTTTTCCTGTAAAGCGGCAGAGTATTTTTGAATTGATCCAGACTTTTATTTCAGGATTTAATTAAATATTTTATGAAACAGGAGAATAAAAAAGCCCGATGTGGCTGTTATCTGCTGGCCTTTTTTGTTTTTTTTGTGCTGCCGCCAAAAAGCTTCTCCCAATCAAAAGACGAGAAAAAAATATTGGAAGTAATGCGGTTGGAAGAAAAGTATTGGAGCAGTGGTGATATTGACGGATATGTTAGCTTGTACGCCCCGTCAGACTCCACTCGTATGATCTTAACAAAGGGCGCAGCGTATGGACGGGACAGCATTCTTGCTTTTTATAAAAGGTATTGGCCAAAAGAAAGAATGGGCACATTGGTGCTTGACGGAGAGCGAATGGAACGATTGTCCAAAAAGTATTATTATGTTACCGGTTATTTTCATGTAAGCTATCCGGATGGCAAAGCGATCAATGGTCGCTTTTCGGGACTCATGAAAAAAATAAAAGGCAAATGGTATCTGTATACAGATCATGCCGGCTAATCAACATTAGTTTTTCAATATCTTAAACTCAACCCTTCGGTTCAGTTGCCGGCCTTCAGGATTATCAGATCCGTCGGCATTTGAATTTGGTGCTACTGGCATGCGTTCACCATAACCCTGGGAAGTAATTCGTGTAGAAGCAATTCCTTTTGAAAGAATATACTCCATTACAGATCTTGCCCGGTTGTCACTTAATTTAAAATTATAATCGTCGGAACCGTGGCTATCAGTATGTGCACTCATTTCAATTTCAATG
>DASVAM010000268.1:0-7584 GCA_036376375.1 Chitinophagaceae bacterium | reverse complement strand
ATTATAATACTGCTTGTGAGCGATAAGTACACCCCTAAAAGCAAAAGACCCCTGGGAATCAGGGGTCTTTTTATCAATAACGAAGTATTAATTCTTTCTAAGATTTGGATGTGGGGCAGGTACTGTGTTTGGTCCTTCCTCACCTTCGTTTGCTGCGCGAATATCAACTGTATCGCAGTCGCCACCTTCTTCACCATATTTGAAGATCAGGCGGTCACCACTAACACCCTCTTTCTCGATCAGGTAGTTGATAATTGCATTTACACGATCCCAGCTTCTTTGTTGCTCAACTTTATTACCAGCGCAATAGCCAGTTACTACTACGTTACAGCCCGGAGAGTTACGCATACGATCAGCAACTACGGCCAAAAGTCTCTTAGCGTCATCGCTCAGCCTGACTGAGTTCTTGGCAAAGCTTACACTTGGCAATGCACCAAGAAGTTGTGAACATTGCTGAGTCAATGGCATTGCCTTACCAACGCAAGTTGTATCGCAAGGACACTTACCTATACCATCGGCATCAACCGGCTGGCAATATGTTGGAGTGACAAGCTCTTTATCCTTACAATCAGGAACACCGTCGCCATCCGTATCACGGCTTACACCATGCGTGTCAACAGGACAGCCTTCAGGCGTTTGTTCCTGGTCAAACTGGTCAGTCACTCCATCAAGATCGCTGTCAGGAAGAACTGGTTTTGGCAAACGCATTAGCCGGGGATTGCGGATCTCGCTGTAAGCATAATCGAGGGGGTTAAGCCACCAAAGTGGCTCAACAGCTTTTCCGCCAATATTAATATTCAGGCCAATGGACGCATAGTTGTAAGAATCATAATCAGGTGTTAGCACCGGCGCACCGATAGCGTGTTCCTGCCAGCGCTGGCCATCCAGCAGATCGGTTTTTACCAACGTATGCCTGTCCTCAATTGCCAGATTCAGGCGATTGCTTAATTTGAAAGCAACACCCAATCCTATTGTAGCGGAAGGCTTTAATGTTTTTCCAAATAATTTTGGCCTCCGAATTCCACCTTCAGTTTCTGCAGGCGTCTCATACGAGTCATCCATCGCATCTTTCAATGCATCGCGAATATCTTTTCTATTCTCATACACAATCGTCTGGCCCGCAATTGAATTAAATTGAGTAGCATATGAATTTCCACTTTCATTGAGTGCATTTATATTGGCATCAAAAATTGTAGCACCGATACCAGCAAAACCATATAAATTCATCCCGGTCTTAGCTTTATGAAAACGGATATTATTGAGCGTAAACACACCTTCTAAAGAAAGATCATGCGCCTGGGTCTTGTAATTATAAAACACCTGGTCCCATTGAGTACCACCCGTCCATAATGCGCCAGTTGCTGAATTTAGAAAGGTGGGTTGACCACTCGCACCTCCTGCGACCATTATTGGAGTCTGATACTCAGTCGACCATGCAGGATTGCGTGCATACCCGGTAGAAGGATTCCAATTTAAACCCTTTGCAGTTCCATACAAATATTCGAGACGCATCGAGAATACATATCCAAATGATTTTCTCACATGCGCACCGAAACCAGCAGTCGGAAAAATAGACGGAACATCACCGCTAATCGTGAATGCACCAACTTTTACTCCTAATTCCCACTGATTACGTGGTTTTGCAGGGAAATTATAAGTGCCATTTAAGAACTCTGAATGCTGAGGCATTCTTTTGGAGGGGATAACAGAAGAATCTTTTACATCATAGCTTGCGCCTACCTGTGCATAACTTCCGGATGCCAGCAGACATATAATGCCAGCTAGTAAAATGTACTTTTTGCTTGCCATAACTTGAGAGTTAGTTTTTGATAAGAGAATACGAATGTCCAAATTATACGCAAAAATAGAGATTGACGCTTAAAAACCAAATTTTTATATGATTTATTTAGTTGAAAATCATTGTGGAATTTGTTCTACAGACACATTCAATAAAGAACAGCCAATACACTAATGCCGATATTTTTTTGATCCGTATATTGCTCTGCATTTACAAATGAATTTACCAACTGCACTGATCGAAAATGAACTTAAAACCTTTGAGGACAGGTTTAAAGAAGCTGCTAAAAGCAGGGCTCCATTACTGGATCGTATCATGCGATACGTTGTAAAAAGAAAAGGCAAGCAACTTCGTCCAATGTTTGTTTTGCTATCTGCACGGCTTTGCGGATCTATCACTGAAAGCACTTACCGGGCAGCTTCTCTGGTTGAATTGTTGCATACTGCAACACTTGTGCATGATGATGTCGTAGATGATTCTGCGGAAAGACGAGGCTTCTTTTCCGTTTATGCCCTATGGAAAACGAAAGCTTCTGTATTAATTGGAGATTATTTACTCGCAAAGGGACTTCTTTTATCGCTGGACAACAATGATTACAAAATCCTTCATATACTTTCTGATGCCGTAAGAAAAATGAGCGAAGGCGAATTGCTGCAATTGGAAAAGACAAGAACGCTTGTAATTCCTGAAGAAGTATATTATGAGATCATCAGGAACAAAACGGCTTCACTACTTGCGTCCGCCTGTGCCGCCGGGGCATGGTCATCATCTAATAATGAAGAGAAAACCGAAAAGATGCGGGCATTTGGTGAATATGTGGGCATGGCATTTCAAATAAAGGATGACTTGTTTGACTATGCAAGCGACAAAATAGGTAAACCGACTGGCAATGATATAAAAGAAAAGAAATTAACGCTGCCACTCATTTATACCCTGGCCAACTGTGATAAAGAAACACGGCGTCAGATCATTTACATCATAAAAAACAAAAACAAGGATGCTGCCCAGGTAAAGAAAGTAGCCGAAATTGTTACCCGATCGGGAGGAATTCAATATGCTACAGATAAAATGAATGAATTTTATAGCAGGGCAAAAAACATTCTTCATCAATTCCCGGATAATGATTCCAGAAACGGGCTTGAAGACCTGGTGAATTTTGTGATCAATAGAAAATATTAAGCTTTAAATTTAAAGATGCAAAAGAGATGGAAAATATTAACGCCTGATAAGCGGGCTGCTGATTTACTCCAACAATCACTTAAGATCTCTCCGATCATTTGCAACATCCTTGTACAAAGAGGCATCGAGACATTTGACGAATCAAAAAAATATTTTCGTCCTGAATTAAAAGACCTGCATGATCCCTGGTTGATGAAAGACATGGATAAAGCAGTTGAAAGAATTATCCGTGCCATAAATAAAAAAGAAAAGATATTGATATTTGGCGACTATGATGTAGACGGAACCACATCGGTCGCCTGCATGTACCGCTTTCTAAAAAAAATCCACCAGGACCTGGATTTTTATATTCCCCATCGTTACCGTGAAGGCTATGGTGTAAGTAAAGCTGGTATTGATCATGCAAAAGAAAATGGCTTTACCTTAATTATCTCGCTGGATTGCGGAATAAAATCAATTGACCTGATCGCTTATGCAAAACAGCTCGGAATTGATTTTATCGTTTGCGATCATCATTTACCCGATGAAGAATTACCACCCGCCGTTGCTATTTTGAATCCAAAACAAAAAGATTGCAATTATCCTTACAAAGAATTGTGCGGATGTGGTGTTGGTTTCAAATTGATAGCTGCGCTTGCTCCGCAATTTGACCTTCATGATGACGATGTTTATGAAAATCTTGACCTCGTTGCCACAGCGATTGCTGCGGATATAGTACCCATGACCGGCGAGAATCGAATACTTGCTTATTATGGTTTAAGAAAAGCAAATGAAGACCCCAACAATGGAATTAAAGCATTGAGCTTTTTGAGCGGACTAAAAGATAAATTCCATATCAACAATCTTGTTTTCATGATCGCTCCCAGGGTGAACGCGGCCGGGAGAATGGATGATGCGAGAAAAGCGGTCCAGATGTTTATTGCGGAAACCTATGATGAGTCATTGCATTTTGCTGAAATGCTTCACAGCGATAATACAGACAGAAAAGAAGCGGATGGAAATATTACGGGCGAAGCCCTGTCGCTGATCAATGAAAATGGTGATTGGCATGAAAGAAAATCAACGGTGGTATTTAAATCTCATTGGCACAAAGGTGTTGTGGGTATCGTTGCCTCACGATTGATCGAGCATTATTATCGTCCAACAATTGTGCTGACCAAAAGTGGCGATTATGCCGCCGGCAGTGCCCGCAGTGTTCCTGGTTTTAACTTGTATGAAGCGGTGCATGCATGCAGAGAACATCTGATCGGCTATGGCGGCCATTTTGCCGCCGCCGGTTTGACACTGGAAATTGATAAGATCGATGCATTCAGAAACAAATTTGAAGAAATAGTTTCATCAACGATTCATCCTGAATTATTGATCCCGGAAATAGTTATTGACTCAGAAATTAATTTTAAGGATATCCAATGGCCATTCTATAACATACTTCAGCAAATGGAACCATTCGGACCGGAAAATTTGCGTCCTGTCTTCATAGCTAAAAAAGTTTTGAATACCGGTTATTCAAAAATTGTGAAAGAAGAACATATAAAATTTTCTTTAAAACAAAATAACACCGTCTTCTCAGGTATTGGTTTTAAAATGGCTGATAAATTTAATTTACTGCAACCCGATAGCAATCGGGTGAATAAACCCATCGATGTTGTTTTTAAAATTGATGAGAATGAATGGAACGGTGAGAAAACTCTTCAGCTGCGGGTAATTGATTTCCGAATAAGTGAAACGTGAAAAAGTTTCTTCATTATATATATAATTTTTTTTATGTCGCATTTAACTGGAATTTACAGCTGGCCATTTTTATTTCCTGGCATGAAATAAAACGAGGTCCGAAATACAATATCAACACAATAAAGCCCGAAAGCCTCGATGCACTTACTATTGTTGAGGGTGATAAAAGTAAAAGCTCTCCATACGAAGCATTGAATTATTTCATTCTTGAAAACCTACTTGGGAACTTCTGTAAATTATTTCCCAAGGAAAAAAGTTTAATTGATGTTGGTTCCGGAAAAGGCAGAGTGATGGTAGCTGCAGCTCATTTTGGTTTCAAAAATATTATCGGTGTGGATTTCGCAAAAGAGCTCTGCGCAGCTGCTGAAAGAAACATCAACAAAATAAAAACACAATTCCCCGATACTTTATTCAAAGTTTACTGTATGGATATATTGAATTACGCAATTAATGCCGATGATAAAGTTTTTTTCCTTTTCAATCCGTTCAATAAAGAAATCATGGAAAGATTTTTAGAAAAAATAGATCTGTCGGTAAAAAAACATCAGCGAACTATATACTTTATTTATGCAAATCCTCAACAAAAGGAAATTCTTATTCAAAATCGTTATCAGGAAATCTTCAGAATAAAAAAATTAAAGCGACTTGAAGGAGTGATCCTATTAAGACAAGCAGATTAACAACTTAATCGTAGAACTACGAGAGTTAATAAATATTTTATCTGCACTTTATTTGCTGAAAGAAGATTAAGGCTACTTTTATTTTCTCCAAAGGAGTCAATTGACCTTCGGACAAAACATTTTGGCAATGAGAAAAATTTACTTTTTCCTTTTAGCTGCATTTTTATTTCTTTTTCAAAATTCCAATTCACAAGTTTCATTAACGGGCGCCACCTATAACCAGGATTTTAATACGCTTGCATTGTCAGGAACTTCAAGTACGGTACCTGCAGGTTGGTTATTCTCAGAATCCGGTACCAATGCCAATACAATTTATACTGCAGGAACTGGTTCAGGAAACGCAGGTGACACCTACAGTTTTGGTGCTGCCAGTAATTCTGAAAGAGCTTTTGGAGGATTACAATCTGGAATAATAACTTCACGTAAAATGATTGTTGGCGAATCTTTCAAAGTTGCGGTTCTTCCAAATCCAAGTCGTACATCATTTGCATTTGCTATTGAAAGCAATAATGAATTGCGATTAAATATCAGAATAATTGATGTACAAGGTCGGGTAATAGATCGTTTAGATAACGTTTCAGTTAATTCAATAATAAATTTGGGAGATAAATTAAAGACAGGATTTTACCTTGCCGAAATTGTCCAGGGCGAGGAAAGAAAGATCGTGAAGCTGGTAAAAATTCCGTAGACTCTCATAGTTATCATAGATAAAAGGCGTCCCGATAAAATCCCGGGATGCCTTTTCTTTTATAAACCTAAATTGGATTTTACAGTACTATTTTTTCCCTGATCTTATATTCTTCCAAATCGATCAATCCAAGATATTTTCGTATAAGGTCTTCATCAAATTCTGATCGCTGGTTCATATCGATCAATACCTTTCTTTGTGATTCCAGTAATTCAAGATAGATCGTTTTAAAATTGACCATTGACTTGCCCGTTTCTTTAGTTAATTCATTCAGATCCCGCTGGAAAAAATTCATATCGAGCTGAAGTCTTTCAAACAGATTATTTAAATGTTCATTTTGTTTTCGTTGCTCATTAAATTTTTCCTCCAAAATTTGAAGGGAAACCTTTGCCATCTTTTTCTGAATGATTATTTCCTGTTCCTGCTCTGTCATAGGATTTCTATTCTCGGGCTTTACTTTCCTGATGATCCATGGCAAGGTCAGCCCCTGGAAAACCAGGGTAACAAGAATGACAATAAATGTGATAAACAAAATTAGATTGCGATGCGGGAACGGCTCTCCATTTTTTATAAGTATGGGTATTGAAAAAGCCATAGCAAGAGATACAACTCCACGCATACCCGCCCATCCAAGAACAATCGGCCCTTTCCATCCAGGATTGGTATCCGCGACTGTAATAAACCGGCTCATAAAACGAGTAAATAGTGAGGCACCGAATGTGCTAAAAAACCGGGCAACGATCAACACCGCAGAAATTACCAACCCATACCAGATCGCGGTGCCTAAACTGGTATCACCCATTTGTTTTGTAATTGAAGGTAATTGAAGCCCGATCAATAGAAAAATCAAACCATTCATCGCAAAAATAAGATTTGACCAAACATTGAAACCCTGCAGACGACTTTTATAACTAAGCATTGTTTGACGCTGGCTTGATAATAAAAGTCCGCCACATACGACGGCCAGCACGCCCGAAAAATGAAAATGCTCGGCAAAATAATACATCATGTAAGGAGTGACCAGCGTAGAAACGATCTCGATGTTTGGCGACCTGATCAACCAGCGATGAATAAAATAAAAGATCACGCCAACTGCTATGCCTATCAACGCTCCCATAATGATGACCAGGAAAAAACTGACGGTCGCCTCTCCCAAATCGAATTGCCCGGTAATGACTGCAGCAATTGCAAAACGAAATACAATCAATGACGAAGCATCGTTCAGCAGACTTTCACCTTCCGCAATACTTACAAGCGATTTTGGCGCCTTTACCTGTCGCATAATAGTGGTGGCGGAAATTGCATCGGGAGGAGAAACTATTCCGCCTAACAAAAAACCAAGCGCTAATGTGAACCCGGGAATAAAAGCATTTGATACAAAAGCAACGACACATGATGTTAGTATAACAATAGGAAAGGCAAAGCTCATGATCACCCGCCGCCATTTCCAGAACTCTTTCCACGATACCTGCCAGGCAGCATCGTAAAGCAGTGGCGGAAGGAAAATA
>DASVAM010000267.1:0-10435 GCA_036376375.1 Chitinophagaceae bacterium | reverse complement strand
AATTTTCCTTTTGTATACCATTGTGCCATCCTTGCACTCGTTCCTGTCCCGCAGGGACTACGATCAATGGCCTTGTCTCCATAAAACACCGCATTACGTGCCGTTGAAGTTTTTTCAAGCACAGCGCCCGTCCAAAGGATATGAGAACATCCATTGATCGTTGGATCATCAGGATGTACAAATTCATACTTCTTATTTATGTTCTTTCTCACCTCTCTTGCCCAGGCAATCAGTTTATCAGCTGCATAATGTTCAAGACCTTTAAAATTCTTTTGAACATCAACAATTGCATAAAAATTTCCGCCATAAGCAACATCGATCACCAACTCACCAAGTTCAGGACATTCTGCTGTTATTCCTTCTTTATCAAGAAATGCCGGAACATTCGTCAATTTAACACTCCGGATTTTCGTCGTCTGACCGTGGTCCGTCGTCTGTGGCCTGGCGACCGTCTTATATTCAATATTTACCAGGCCCGCCGGAGCTTCCATTCTTATTTGACCAGGAGTCTTTGGAGTGATCAATCCTTCCTCAATGGCAATGGTGATCGTTCCTATCGTTCCATGACCACACATTGGCAAACAACCGCTTGTTTCAATAAACAAAACAGCAAAATCATTTTGCGGGTCGTGAGGAGGATAAAGAATACTTCCGCTCATCATATCATGACCGCGGGGCTCAAACATCAATCCTCTTCTTATCCAGTCATATTCTCTCAAAAAGTGCTGCCGCTTCTCACTCATATTGGTTCCTTCCAGTTCGGGACCACCTTCGGCAACCAAACGAACAGGATTACCGCATGTATGGGCGTCGATACAATGAAAGGTCCATCCACCAAATCTTTTTAAATCTGAGTTAGGATATTTTTTTGTTATAGGCTTGTTCTTCATTCACCAAATAGATTTTTGGCTAAGAGGTAAAAGAGAAAAGGAGACAAAGGGTGAACTAAAATCTCCTTTTCTCTTTCTCTCTTTTAAACTCTTAGTTTATTTCTTTAGCTCATTGTTCACCGTCCTCCAAATTCCCAATGGATTTTCATCTTTTAATTCATCGGGCAACAGATGATTTGGCCAATTTTGAAAACAAATTGGTCTTGCAAACCTTTTTATTCCATCAGCACCAACAGAGGTAAATCTTGAATCAGTTGTTGCCGGAAATGGCCCACCATGATGCATGCTTAAACAAACTTCAACACCGGTCGGCACACCGTTTAAAATAAATCGTCCACATATATTTTTTACCACTTCGATCAACTCATCATTGTTCTTGATATCATTTTCTGTTGCCATTACTGTTGATGTCAGCTGCCCTTCAAGATGTTTGGCTACTTCGATCATCTCATTCATGTCCTTACAGCGAATAACCAACGAATATGGACCAAATACTTCTTTATGCAAAACAGGATTATTTAAAAATGCCTGGCCGCTTGCGGTTGCGATGGTCGGCAAGCCTTCATTTTCTTTTACTGCAGTTTCTGATTCCGCTACCAGATGGACATCCTCCTGCAACAACGCATTCCCTTTATTTTCCTTATACGACTTCACGATACCGGGATGAAGCATGGGCCCCGGAGCGGTCTGCTGTATAGCTTTTCCAAGATCATGAACAAAGGTTTTCAGCGCTTCGCTGTCAAGACCGATGATCAGGCCCGGATTCGTACAAAATTGACCAACACCCAATGTGATAGAATCGGCGTACATTTTTGCAATGTCTGCAGCAGATGTTCCTAATTTCTCCGGCAAAAGAAAAACTGGATTGACACTTCCCATTTCTGAAAAAACCGGAATTGGCTCATTCCGTTCATTGGCCCAATCGAATAATTGCTTACCCCCAATATAAGAACCGGTGAATCCAACCGCCCTGGTATGCGTATGCATCACCAGCCCTTTTCCGACATCAAACGAAACGCCATGCACATGAGCAAAAATTCCTTTTGGCATTTTACATTTTTCAGCAGCCCTGAATATTGCATTCGCTACTGTCTCTGATGTTTGAGGATGTGCCGGGTGAGCTTTTACAATAACAGGACAACCTGCTGCAAATGCACAGGCGGTATCGCCACCGGCTGTGGAATAGGCAAAAGGAAAATTGGAAGAACCGAAGACAACTACGGGGCCAAGTGGCACCAACATTTTTCTTAGGTCAGGCTTTGGCCGATTCTTATCGGGAACAGCTGTGTCAATTCTCGCTTCCAGCCACTCTCCTCTCTCGCAGGCATCGGCATAAGAGTTCAGTTGAAAAATCGTCCTGGCTCTTTCATTTCTAATTCTCGCTTCCGGCAAATTTGTTTCTCTCATCGCAGTTTGGATCAACTCATCGCCACAAGCTTTCAATTCAATTGCGATCGTTCGCATAAAATCTGCCCGCTGCTTCAAACTCATTTTTCTGTAAAAATGAAAAGAGGACCAGGCCTGCTCCATCACTTCATTGATTTCTCTGGCTGTTGCGTCCTTAAACATGAGTCACCAATTTTCCTGTTGTTAAACCGGGTCTTTTACTGATTCCATCGTTAATGATCTTCAGGATTCTTTCCCTTTCTTCGCCAACCAAGGTTAACCTTGGAGCTCTTACATACTCGCTTCCAATTCCTGTTTGCGCCGCTGCCAGTTTGATATATTGTACCAGCTTGGGATGAATATCCAGCTCGAGCAAAGGCATAAACCAACGATAGATCTTTGTTGCCTCTTCAATTCTTCCGGCTTGTACCAAATTATAGATCGCTGTCGTTTCATTTGGAAATGCATCCACCAGGCCTGCTACCCATCCATCAGCACCCAAACAAAGTTCTTCCATTGCTAATGTATCAACGCCACATAATACTTTTATGCGTTCCCCAAAACGATTTTTCATTCTCGTAAGATTTGTTACATCCCTCGAACTTTCTTTTAACGCGGTTATATTCCCGCACTCAATCAATTCATCAAACATTTCAGGTCGTGTATCTATTTTGTAATCCGGGGGGTTATTATAGATCATGATGGGAAGATCAGTTGAGCGTGCCACAGCCTTAAAATAGGTGATCGTTTCCCTGTCATCGGTTTTATATCGCATGGGCGGCAATAACATAATACCATCCGCCCCCCATTTTTTTGCATTGGCTGCCTGTTTCAGGGCATCCACCGTTGTACTTTCAGCAATATTCAGGATCACCGGAATGTCTTCATTGAGGTATTCAACAGAAAACTCTACCAGCTCTTCTTTTTCTTTTTCTGTGATCGTACTGGCTTCGCCCAGCGAACCACCAATAATAATTCCCTGCACGCCTGCGGCTACCTGTGCTGCCAGGTTTTTTTCATACATATCGAGATCCAGCTTTTCATCCTTTGTAAAAGGTGTCAGCATTGCCGGGAAAACCCCTTTCCATTCAAATGACATATAGATAGATTTTCCACAAATCTACTGATGCTGCACAGAAAATATCATCCCTCTATTAACCCAAACTGATACTATTTTAACCAATATCTATTTCTGGCTTACGAATTTGGACTAATTTAGTACAATGAAGGTTGTTCCGTTCCGGATCCCCAAAAACTCCGCGGAAGCATTTCGCGTACAGGTTGATGATCTCCCACATCTTTATAATCACCTGCATCAGCATCCGGAAATACAACTAACGCTTATTAAAGAAAGCAATGGCACACTGGTAGCCGGCGATTTTGTAGGCCCCTTTCACCCCGGCGATGTATTTGTGATCGGGGGCAATCAACCACATGTTTTTAGAAACGATGAAAAATTTTTTAAAAAAAGATTGAAAGCAACTGCTATTACAATCTTCTTCGACGAAACGACCTTTGGAGAGGATTTTTGGGTGCTGGAGGAAATGAAATCCCTTCAACAATTTATAAAGAATAGTTCGGGAGGATTTAGCATAACGGGCCGAAAAAAAAAGCTTCTGGCCGAAAAAATAGTCTCGATCGTTAATGCGAAAGGAATCGACCGGCTGATCATTTTTCTCGAAATATTAAAAATGTTGGCCGGGCGGAAAGAAATGCATTCGCTATCAAAACAAGTTATTCAACGCAACATCAAATCATACGATGGCAACCGGCTGAATAAGGTGATCGAATTTACATTCAAAGAATTTCAGCGCACCATTACATTAAAAGAAGTTGCCAACCTTGCCAATCTTACACCTGAAGCATTTTGTAAATATTTCAAAACGAGGACAAGAAAAACCTATATCAATTTCCTGAATGAGATCAGGGTTAATCATGCCTGCAGGCTATTGACGGAAGACAAAAGCATTTCGGATGTTTGCTACGATTGTGGTTTTATGAATCTTTCTAATTTCAACCGGATTTTTAAAAAAATAAAGCTGGTATCTCCCGGTCAGTGGCGAAAAGAAAATGCTAACTAAAATTTTAACACCCGCTTCCAACTCTTTGCATCAATTTTGCGACTTAATAAAGGCCATGAAGCGACTCTTACCAGCGATCTTATTTCTTTTTATAGGTTTTTTGAGCCAAGCTCAAAAGATCGACAGCATTGCTTTTCACCTGTATACGGATAGTCTCAAAAAAGGAACACACAATTATATAAATGTTGATGGTAAAACATCCGATGGAAAATGGAAACCGCTTTCAGCAAAGGAGCTAAGTTTTACTTCAAGTTATGGAACATTTGAAGGAGCAGAATTAGTTCTTCCTGATAACCCCGCAGTTGAAAAAATAACCATCAAAGCGGTCTTAAAATCTGATCCGGGTTTATGGAAAGAAATGAGCATCTGGATCAAGAAAAAGCCGGATGATGAACAATTACCTACCACCCAGGAGGTTCTGAAAAGCAAACCAAAAAAAACCGGTAAGTCAAAACGCGGCAATTAAAATTTCCACATTAGATTTTCAAATAACACGAGTGCCTTCAGACCCTTATCTTTGCGGCGGCAGGTCTTACACGACCAGCTCCTGTTGAACCTCCCCAGGGCCGGAAGGCAGCAAGGATAGATGGTTGTAGCGGTGCGATGTGAGGAGCCTGCCTTTTTTATTTCTTCCCGCCAAAGTCTTTTCATGACATTACTCAAGGATAACACTTCAAGAGCCAAACAGATCATTTCTATCTTCTGGATAATGTTGGGGGTTGTGATAGTGAACCTGGCCGCGCTAGCCTGGCGCTACATATTGCTGACGGATGTAAAATCGGATCCGGATAATATCGACATAAATACCATCAATATAAGTGATAAACTGGTCATATTCGCTGGTATAGTGGATTTTATCATCATTATCCTTTCGATAATTTTTTTTATTATGTGGTTCCGGAGAGCTTATTACAATTTGCATCAGTTACCCTGGCATAATGCGCGACATACGGAAGGTTGGGCGGCGGGAAGCTGGTTCGTTCCGGTAGTTTGGTGGTGGTGGCCGTACCAGATAATGATGGATATATGGAAGGGAACGCAATATGCGGTCAAGGAAAGACTTGGCAACCCCCAGTCTGCGTCAATTGTTGGATGGTGGTGGGCATTGCATATTATTACCAGTATCTATGACAATATATCCACCCGCATTGGCTGGAATGCTGAGGAAAACCTCGACTCGCTAATAACTTCAACAAAGGTTGATTTTGTTGGCGAAATATTGACCATACCAGCTATATTGATAACAGTCGCCCTGATACAGCGCACAAGCGTCTTTGAGAAAGAATTACTAGCGCATGCAGAAACGCCGGGAGACAGCATTTTTTCTGATAGCTACGTGCCGCCGGCACAAGTACCAGAACCAAAATTGGAAAATTAAAAATCTACAATAATCATGAAATTTTTTATTGACACGGCCAACCTTGCACAAATCAAAGAAGCAAATGAATTAGGAATTCTTGATGGTGTTACGACGAATCCATCATTGATGGCGAAAGAAGGCATAAAAGGCACCGACGCTGTAATGGCACATTACAAAACCATTTGTGAAATGGTAAATGGCGACATTAGTGCTGAAGTGATCTCTACTGATTTTAACGGGATCGTGGAAGAAGGAAAGAAACTCGCTGCGATCCATAAGAATATTGTTGTTAAAGTGCCCATGATAAAGGACGGTGTAAAAGCGATAAAATGGTTTACCGATAATGGCATTCGCACAAACTGTACGCTGTGTTTTTCTGCAGGCCAGGCAATTCTTGCTGCAAAGGCTGGCGCAGCTTATATCTCTCCATTTATTGGTCGTATTGACGACAGCGGTTGGGAGGGAGTACAATTGATCCGGCAAATCGTTCAGATCTATTCCATACAGGGATACAAAACAGAAGTGTTGGCCGCTTCGATCAGGAATCCAAATCATATTGTTCAATGTGCAGAGGCTGGCGCCGATGTTTGTACCTGCCCTCTCGATTCTATTCTTGGTTTGTTAAAACATCCGCTTACTGATATCGGCCTTGCTAAGTTTTTGGAAGACGCCAGGAAGATGTGATGGTGAATAAGAAATCGTGAGACGTCAAACGTGAGACGTGAGATTTTTGACATTTGACTCCCGATAGCTTTCGGGATCAGCTTTCGCGTAAATTGGGTCAGGGTCTTGCAAGCATTGAGTTAAGCGTCGTAAAAGCGATCAGTTCATCATACCTGCCCCCGAAAGGACGATAGTACACCAAAACCAGGTAAACGTTCTCCGTGTTTGCATAATTCCCTTCTGTGTTTTCAAAACTGATCTGTTCACCCTCTCTTTTAACTACGGGTACGGTAACATATGAATAATCATAAAATCCCTGCTTCAATAAAACTGTCTTTTCATAGGCCCCTTTTTCCATGTTAAATTCCATTTTGGAATTTGCGTCCATCGCATAATTTGTAAACTCTCCAAATAAATGTATATCACGTCCGGGGTATTGCACGTTCCCGGGCGGGAAAAAAGTAAAATGCGTATACACATAATCCGATTGCCAGAACGGGTTCACATTGTCTGTTGTTTCAATGGAATAAAATCCATTCATATCCCGGTAGTAATAATATAACTGCTGTTTTCTTTCATTATCTGGCTTTACATATACATCGGTCCTTGTTGGTTGCTTATCGATACGTTGCATCCGGTCGCTCATCAACCGGATACTACGCAGATCAATCCAGCGCCATTCTTTACCAGCAGGGAATGAGTTTGCAGCCTCATCACTGTATTCAAAGTAATTTCCACGGTAGATGGTAGGTCTCAGCAAATAAGAAGCCATTGGCCATGCATAATTTTGGAGCAAGACCACTTTTACATCCTGTTGGTTGAAGACATTTAACTGTGGGATCAGGCTCACTCCCACCTGCAGTTTCTGGTGAGTTCTGAATATACTTCCGCTATAGGGCTGTATTACCTGGCCACTAATGGATGCCTTTGTGTCGACAATCAGAAACCGTTTTGTAAAAACAAGTTTTGTAGTATCGTTATCAAGAAAAACTTTTAATAAATAGTTCCCTGATTTTGTTGGCACACAATTTTTCTCCGGTAATCGTGCATAGTAGTTCGTGTATCTTACGAATGCGATGGAAGAATTGCGATAAGTAGATAGTCTGGTTGTTTGAAATCCCCTGATGTAATCAAAGGGCCGAAGATCTGTTGGGGACCAGTCAGCATTGCATAGCTGAAAGGTGTAGTAATAATTTTTTATGTCGCCATCAAGGTCATCAAAATACATGTCCAGGGCGTCAATGCTATTCAGGTTGATAATAGGATAGCTGTAGGGATTGGCTACTTTATGCAGCCTCACGGAGCGGATATTTGACTTGAAGATATGATCAGGCAGCTGGCTGTTTGCAACCAGGCTTAATGACAAAAGAAGAGATACAGTAATATATTTCATTTGGGCTCTATGAATTAACCGGAAATCGACTTTAATATTGTGACATAAGCCATAAAATTTTCGAGCTAAATTACGGTGAAGCGAAGAAAATTTATGGCGCATTCAATGTGACCAATACTTAAAATAACAAACTCACATTAATTTATGCTGAAAAAGAGGATAAATCTTTTTCAACGGTTATTTTTGACAGACAAAATTCAGACCTTGGACGTTGCAGGCTTTATCGCAAATAGAATAGCATTTAACCGTCAAAATTCATTTTCCCGGTTCATCATCCGTCTTTCTACAGGCGCCACGATCGTCAGTGTGGCAGTCATGATCATCACACTGGCACTCGTAAATGGTTTCCAGGAAACAGTGAGTAACAAAGTATTTAGCTTTTCGGGTCATATCAGGGTTCAATATAAACAGGCATTGAGCGGTCCGGTGACAGAAGAGATCCCGATCGAAAGAGATGCAAATGTGGAGGCGGCTATTAAAGATGATGCCAGAGTAATAGCAATGCACCCCTATGCTACCCGTTATTCCATCTTAAAATCCGGCGATGCAATGGAGGGTGTCTTGTTAAAAGGTCTTAATAAAGAATTCAATGTTGATCTTTTGAGACCCTTTCTAAAACAAGGTCGCTGGTTAAATTTTAAAGACGATACATATGCCCGGGAAATCATTATTTCAGAATACACTGCGAAACGATTACAGGTAAAAGCCAATGATAGTATCAGTATCTACTTTATACGACCTAACAGGTCACTCAGGGGCGAAAAGATCAATGTAGCGGGCATCTATAAAACAGGAATCGACGATTACGATAAACAAATCTCCATTGGCGATCTCAAGCTGATAAGACGACTTAACGATTGGAAAGAAAATGAAGTTGGTGGCTATGAAGTTTTCCTTCGAGATTTTGAAAAAATGGAAAAAACAAGTGATGATCTTTATGCGCTTCCTCTATTTCCTGCCACCTGGGACACACAACCGATACGGAGCATCTATCCAAATATCTTTGACTGGCTAAATCTTCAAAATCTCACCCGCAATGTTTTGATCGGTTTTATGGTATTGGTGGCCGTAATAAATCTCATTACCTGTCTTATCATCTTAGTTCTTGAACGCATTCGGATGGTCGGCGTCCTGAAGGCTCTTGGTGCAACGGACTGGCTGGTGCAAAAGATATTTCTCCGGCATTCGACCATCATCACACTGATCGGAATATTTTTTGGCGCCTTATTGGGACTGGGGTTACTATATCTCCAAAAAGCTACAGGATTTATAAAACTGGATGAAGAAGCCTACTATATGAGCGAGGCCGCTGTAAAAATTATTTGGTGGCAGGTGCTGCTTGTTTGTGTTCTTACTTTCCTTGTTAGTTTGCTGATACTGATGATCCCCACCTATATTGTAAAAAAAGTGAAGCCTGTAAAAGCGATCCAGTTCAGGTAAAAATAAATTTATACCAGGTGTGATAAGATGATCCCCGTGGCGACCGCAGCATTTAATGATTCAGCCTTTCCTTTTTTCGGTATCGTTATCTGAACGTTTGCAAGTTTTACTATCTCCTGATTTATTCCTTTTGATTCATTGCCAATAATGATTATTCCTTCGTTTATTCTTTCCATTTTAGTGATATCTCTCCCGTTTAACACCGCTGCATAAGTTCTCACTTCCTTTTGTTCTTTTAAGAATGACAAAATTTCCGTGTATTCAACCCGCACCCTGCTAATGCTGCCCATCGTAGACTGAACAACTTTTGGATTATACAGATCGGCTGAGTTTGTGCTGCAAAAAACATTTTTTATCCCAAACCAATCTGCCAGCCGTATAATGGTCCCCATATTTCCCGGATCCTGGATCGAATCGATCACCAGCGCAATTGTTCCTCTCACTACTGCTTCGCCACTCCATTTTATCTTTTCAGCAACGGCCAATACCTGGTTGGGTGTAGTTAATTGTGAGATCTTTTCTAATTCCGTTGAAGAAATTTCAATGACCTCTGTCTGTTTATTTAGATGTGGCGTATTATTGATCCAGCCTTTTAATGCATACAATTGAACGATTTTGCAATTTCCGGCAGCAAGTAGTTCACTCACGAGTTTTGGTCCTTCTGCTATAAAGACATTATATTCATCTCTTGATTTTTTCTGGCCTAAACTTTGAATATATTTGACCTGATTTTTTGTGATCATAATTTCTTTTATTTTAACATGTTAGAAGCAAAGCCACAAACTTCTCTCACGACTTCAATTGCCGTATCGGTCCTGCTTCTTATCGTGGTCTCCTGCAAAGTAGTTCCAAAGAATTATCCTGTTGATAAGCCCTTTGTTTGGGAAACAAATATCAAGATTGAAGGCAATTTTACCAAAGAAGAAAGAGATGTCCTGGAAACTCAGCTTAGAACACAGCTGGATGATAGCATGAAGGTGAAAACAAGTTATAAACTTATCTCTTTTAAAAAAGGTTACGCAGGTATTAACAGGCCAATCCGGGAAAATCCGCCGGCCTTTGACAGTTTAGGCGCAGAACGTTCGGTTATATTCATGAATGCTTTGTTAAATAAGCTTGGTTATTTGCGCAATTCGATCACGTACGATCCGGATACGACAATTGTGAATCGCAGTGGCCTTCCTACCCAACTAAGAACAACCGTGAATTTTTATGTTCAACC
>DASVAM010000262.1:0-7189 GCA_036376375.1 Chitinophagaceae bacterium | reverse complement strand
TGGCCCTCCATTTATAATGGTCGCCGTTTAGCCATATTTTAGTTATGTTCTCAAATTTTTTGTTAGCCGCCATTTCATCAGGTGGAAGATGATTATGATAATCAATAATGGGCATGCCTTTGGCAAACTCGTGGTAGAGTTGTTGTGCAGTCTTGCTGTTCAGCAAAAAATTCTCATCCAGAAAATTTCTCATTGTTGGTTGTTTTAACCTCACCCTCCTTCTCCCTCTCCGAAAGGAAAGGGAGCGGTGCTGTTTATCTTTAATAAACTAATTAACATCCACTTCAACTTCGCAAGTCTAATCATCATAATTTAACCTGGCAACGCTTAAAAGCATAGTAGAAGCCTCACCCTCTTATCCCTCTCCTTTAGAGAGGGACGGCGCTTTACTGCAAATCCAAGCTTATGGTTCATCCACATCACCTTTTGAATACATCCAATCTACTTATAATGACACGCCACCTTTCCAGGGTATGAAGTCGTCCTGAGGCCTCACCCTCTTATCCCTTTCCTTTAGAGAGGGACGGTGCTTTACTCTTAATCCAAACTTTTGGTTCTTCCACATGATCTTTTGAATAAATCCAATCTACTTATAATGACACGCCACGTTTCCATGGTATGAAGTCGTCCTGATTTAGCTGAACCGCTTTGGGTATTACTTCTCCACTGGCAGCCTTTATACAATATTCCAATATCTCCTCTCCCATTTGCTGAATGGTTTTTTCTCCTTCAACGATCGGCCCGCAATCAATATCGATAATATCATTCATCCTTTTTGTAAGCCTGCTATTTGTGCTGACTTTAATAGTGGGACAAACAGGATTACCAGTTGGCGTTCCTAAACCCGTAGTAAATAAAATCAACGTAGCGCCACTCGCTGCTTTCCCGGTTGTAGCTTCCACGTCATTGCCGGGTGTACAAACCAGATTCAAACCGGGTTTTGTCGCCGGCTCAGTATAATCCAATACATCAACAACCGGTGATGTGCCCCCTTTTTTTGCTGCGCCATTACTTTTTATTGCATCGGTTATCAAACCATCTTTTATATTTCCCGGTGAAGGATTCATATGAAACCCAGAACCAACTTTATGGGCTGCATCATTGTAGGCAGTCATTAAATGAATGAATTTTTTTGTAGCGGCTTCATTCGTTGTTCTATCGATCAGGTCTTGCTCGGCGCCGCATAGTTCTGGAAACTCTGCTAAAAGGATCTTACCACCTAAAGCAACCACCAGGTCTGACGCATAACCAACGGCAGGATTTGCAGAAATTCCGCTAAAGCCGTCACTGCCGCCGCATTTTACACCAATACATAATTTATCAAGCGTAGCCGGCTTTCGTTCGATCTTATTAATTTCAATTAATCCTTCAAATGTTTTCCTGATCGCTTCAGCTATTAATTGTTCTTCGCTTTGTGATTGCTGTTGTTCAAAAATATAAAGTGGCTTGTCAAATTTTGGATTACGCTGTTTCAGATCATATACAAAATCCTGTACCTGTAAATTCTGACATCCCAAACTCAAGACAGTAACTCCGGCAACATTTGGATGATCTGCATATGAGGCCAGGAGTTTACCCAATATACCCGCATCCTGCCTTGTACCGCCACAACCACCCTGGTGATTTAAGAATTTTATCCCATCCACATTTTTAAATGGACGATTTCCATTTCTATGCTTTGGAACTGAAAAGATATCTATGGAAGAAATTTCTTTTCCTTCCCTATAAGCTTCTATCAGCTGATGTGTATAGCTTTTATATTTATCAGTAACAGCATAACCGAGTTCATTATGCAATGCCTCGCGGATCACATCGAGGTTCCTGTTCTCACAAAATACAGTGGGTATGAACAACCAGTAATTAGCCGTTCCCACCCGGCCATCACTTCTATGATAGCCGTTGAAAGTCCTCCCCTTGAATTTTGAGACATCCGGCGCATGCCATTCATACTTTACTGCGCGATAGGTAAATGGCTCGGCAGCATGTTTTGTGTTGGTCGTTGTCATCAATCCACCACGGGGAATAAAGTTTTGCGCTTTTCCAACCAACACGCCATACATGATTATTTCGTCGCCGGTATTCAGATCTTTGGTAAAGAATTTATGCTTGGCATTGACATTATCCTGTAATATGTATTCTTCCCCCTCAAAAGAGATCGTTTCTCCTTTGGTAAGATCCGCCAATGCAACGATCACATTATCCTTCGGATTAACTTTTAAAACTCTATGCTTCATTTTTATTAAACCGCCGCCGTTTTTGGTTCGATCCGGGCGATGGTCTTTAAAACTCCATTTGACAAAAATTCTTTAAGATATTCCTGTACGGATCCCAGGAAGCCCGGAAGTTTTGTAAGGTCGGTTTCCCAAAGTTCTTCGTTTTGCATGACAATTTCCGCAACCTTATCAGGGATATTATTCTCCCATATACGGAAAAAATATTCTAGGGAATCATCCTTTATTTCATATAGCTGATCCCCTCTTTGCCCAAAATATTTACCGTCCTCTTTTTTGATTGCCTTCATGTATAATAAAAATCCGGCAAACCCTGCCGCCATATGCGCTGGCGGACTATCATACAATTCATAATGTCTTTTCAGCAAAGGGATATTCCTCATCTTCATTTTAGACGTATACTGAACAGTGATACTTTGCCATTGATGCTCAACAAATGGGTTACAGAATCTTTCAAAAACTTTATTCGCAAAATCTTCTTTTACCTTTTTATCAATGTCAAACGGAATGGCGGGTGCGATTTCGTTGTGCATTAGTTCAAGGGAAAATTTTCTATAGACCGGATCATTCATCGCTTCCCTGGTAATTGTAAATCCACTCAAAAATGCAAGCCCGCAATTGAATGTATGCGTTCCATTAAGCAGGCGCAATTTCAATTCCTTGAACAATGTTATATCAGGCGTAATGATGACTCCTTCGTCAGCTTTGGAAAAACACAGAATCTCTTTTACGTTTTCGTCTCCTTCTATTGCCCAAAGGCGAAAAACCTCGCTCATCGTTAGCAATTCGTCCTCATATCCCAATTCAGCTTCTAACCTTTTTATTTCAGCAGCATTTGGTCTTCCCGGCACAATACGATCGACCAGAGAATTACAAAATGTATTATAATTTTCCAGCCACTCTATAAACTTAAAATCAAGATTATTCTGATGTGCCAGCTCCAATAAGATACTTTCTAATTTCGTTCCATTATCAGTGATCAATTCTGTCGGTACGATCACCATACCGCTTTCCTTACTTCCATTAAAGGCTCTGAATCGTTCAAACAAAAATGCCAATAGTTTACCCGGGAAAGAAACAGGCGGTTCGCTATTGATATTATCGGCCACTAATTGAATCCCGACTTCTGTAGTATTTGAAATGATGATCTTCATTTCAGGATTGCAGGCACATTTCATTATTAGCGGCCATTCTGTCTTCGCTCCAAGCACACGACTTACAGATGCATTGATTATATTTTCCTCCACTGTTTTTCCGTCCTCTATTCCACGAACACAAACTGTATACAACCCATCCTGCAGATCAAATGCGCTGCTATCGCTATCGGTCGATTTGACGATCACTACTCTTCCATTGAACAAACCCTGCTTATTTGCTTTATCAATAAAATAGTCAGGTAATGCTCTCAGTAATACCCCTGTACCGAATTGCAAAACTTTTTCGGGTAATTCCAGCAGATTTTTATCCGGAACATCCAGCCCCTTTCCTTTTGCAATTTGCTCAATATTATTTTTTGATAACCGCATATGATTCTAACCCTGATTTATGTTATCCACAGCATCATCTCTATTCACCCGGCCGCCACCTATTCCCAAACACCCAACTCACATCTATCTTTTCTGCCAATTCTTTACTGATATTATTCGCAAACCATTTATAATCTCCAGCTTTACGATGACAATTATAATAGTAAACTCTATGTCCCCAATTGATCACATTACTGGTCGGCACACGATAGATCGCTGAATCCCTCATATTATTGGCAAATACACAATTGATCAAATAAAATTGCGCATCACGATGATAACGACCCAACATAAAGCCATCAAAACCTTTGAATCTGCAATTCACCAGGACCGTTTTTGAGTCTTCATGCCCTGAACCATCATGCCATATCGCCGCTGTTCCACCATGACAGATGAACTCGCAATTCTCGGCCCATGCCCACCCACGGGGACAATAAAAATCAACCCCTCCTTCCATCACACAATCTTGGAAATACCACATTCCATTTATAGTCTCCCACGGGCTCACCGTATCACCAGCCAAAGATCTAAAGTGACAATTGACCGCTTTTAATCTTGTACAGTTCATTGTCCTCAACGCCATCTGATGCCCATACTTGCCGATCTTCTTTTGCCTATTCGCAGTATCCAACGGACAATCAATTGTTTTCTCCTCCTTAAAATCAAATCCAAAACTGTTGACGATCGTAAGGTTTTTTAGTGTGATATCATTTGCCCTCACATTGATCGTTGCTACGCCCCAATCATCCCTGTGTTCACACCGCCATTCATCCCTTGCAATAGCTGCAGTGATGATCGTATTCTCTTTATCCTCACCTTCCAAAACAATATTTGATTTTTCTATCAATAGCTTTTCCTTATAAATGCCTTTCCTAATAAAAATAGTTGCTGTTGTCCCGGCGCTTACTATCATACCGTAAATTGCCGCCTGGATCGTCTTATAATCACCTCCACCATTTGCATCAACGACGATCTTTTTTTGAGCGACAATTAATTGAGCCAGGATGACCGCCACCGTTATAAAAAGAGCTTTTTTCATTCACCTCATTTTTTCAACAACCACTTCACCAGGTCTTCTGCAGCTTTATAGTTCTCATATTCAGCCGGCAATTTTCTTCCATCAACGTATTCATTATATAACCAGGGATCGCCGACAATAAGCACTTTTCCTTTTCCATACTGTGTTGCAGCGATGATCACATCACCATCTTTTTCGCAATTGGCTTTTGCCGGCGCCTTTATATTTAAAACACTCAATTCCTTCAGGAACATTTTTTTTGGTGTTTTAAAGATGGAATTACCATTTCCAGGAAGAACAACTCCTTGCTCATAAGTATCATTCTTCACCATGTTAATACTCTTATCAGTATAAGTGACATTGAATACGGCAGCCAGCTTATTAAAATTTTTCAATTCACAATTAGCGCTGTCATTTGCCATCAACAATAAATTACCTCCCGCTTTTACCCATTCACTTATTGCTTTCACATTCGCATTACTAACAATATTTGGATGGGGATTGTCTTTTTTATGATCGGGGTCGACGATGATATATACAGAAGCTTTTTTGAGATTTGCAGTTGTCGGGGCCACATCCAGTGATGCAAGCCTTGCTCCATGTCTTTCAAAAATATTCCCGAACGTATTAAAGCCAGGATGACTCCTTTCTTCCCATACATAATGCCAGTACACATCTTTCCCGGCTGCATCTTTTCTTTTTTCGCTATTAAAGTACCGATCCAGTACAACTGTTTTACCACCCCCGGTTGAGACAGTTGGCAAGATCTCCATTTCATTACTGGCTAATATAAATGCACCGATCCCTTTTGGATCATTCACTATTACCGGCTCACTCATATAATATTCAAAACTTCCATCACGGTACGGATTGCCACCAAGGCCGGAAACTTTTACTGTTCCATATAAATTTGCCTGGTTGTGTTCTATTAAAAGATATTTACCTGCAAGTCCTTTATAGGCTTTTTTCGCCATTTCAATTTTTGCAGCAGGCAAATAACCCTTTCTCACACCCTTTGCAATAGCATATACGAATTGAGAGGAAGCAGATGTTTCAAAATAGTTTTTTTCTTTTCCGGGTCCATTGTAATTCATGACATCATACCATAAACCAGTTTCTTTATCCTGTTGCTTTTCTAATGCGTTTACCAGTCGGTTCAAAATATCAATCAATGATTTTCTCTTTGGGTGATTTGCGGGAAAATAATCAAGCACATCAACAATCGCATCAGCATACCATCCCATCGCTCTCGCCCAGAAGTGTGGCGATGTTCCTGTTTCCTTATTAGCCCATTTCTGTTGTTTGCTTTCATCCCATGCATGATAGAGCAAACCTGTCTTTGAATCTCTTGTATGTTTTTCCATCCAGATGAACTGGTTACCGATATCATTGAAAGCAGTGTCTTCATGCATCAGCATTGCATACTCTGCATAAAACGGTCCACCCATATATAAACCATCCAGCCACATCTGATAAGGATAAATTTTCTTATGCCAGAAACCACCCTCTTTGGTTCTCGGGTGGTGGCGCAACTGATCCCTTAAGGCGTGAGCTGCTTTCAAATATTTTTCTTTTTGGGTTACCCTGTAAAGTAAGAGAACCAGTTTCCCATTATTTACATGATCGATATTAAACTCCTCCATCTCATATCCTTTGATACTTCCATCATTCTGAACAAAATAATCCATCTTCTGCTGGATATAATTAAAATACTTGCTATCCCCTGTTTTCTGCCATATACCTTCAAAACCTTTCAGTATAACGCCCATATCATATGACCACTTTGTTGTTCCTCCGATTGGTACAGAGTCTTTCCATCCTTTCATTACCGTCTCTGCCATTTGAAGAGACAATGGGACGTCCTGTGCAATTAGCTTTTGCACACTGAAGAAAATCAATACAGTGATTAGCTTTCTCATTTAATTGTAACTGCTTTTTCTGATGCTCCTAATTCATAAACAACTTTTTCCCTGGCTTTCGATGCATCTGTGTTTTTTATATTGATTGAATTACTTCTCTCTCCGCTTATCCGAAATAATAATTGTGTCCCGTCTTTATAGTTAATATTATCAAACAATAGCTTATCGCTTTGAACAATATCGATCACAGGATCAGTTTCTTCACTGATGATCCTGATATTTTTAAATGTAATACCAGTCGCCTCCTGGATGTCTATTCCCCTTTTAGCCTGTAGCACCATATTCTCAAGCACAATATCTTTTACATGCATTTCAGGGAGGCCCCTGATGAAAATCCCTTTTTCTGCCCCATTACAATACACGTTGCTAATATGAAAATTTCTGAATTGCGGAGTTGTTTCATCTACAGGTTTAAATTCCACTTTTGGTAATTCTCTTTTTTCTCCTGCCAGTACCACCGGATCTTTCGCCATATAATACATATCAAACAAAATA
>DASVAM010000260.1:0-2639 GCA_036376375.1 Chitinophagaceae bacterium | reverse complement strand
TATCCCTTTTCCAGGCATTTGCAAAAAGCCAGGGACTTAGAAAGACAAGTCTTTGGCTGATGATCGCAGCGCATATAACACTTATACTTGGAGTTAGTCAATGGGTGGTCGGCGATGTAGGTATAAAACTAATTCAGGATTCGGGCTTTGGTGTTGTAATGAAAGATAGTGCTCATCGTTTCTTTGCAGTTGAACATTTTGCCGGCATGCTGATTGGCATCATACTAATTACAATTGCCAGAGGTAAGGCAAAAGCGTTGAATTATAACGCAGCTTCATGGTTATATTTAATTGCATTGATAATAATACTTGTTACCATACCCTGGCCATTTCGCGAAGGAATTGGCAGGCCCTGGTTCCCCGGTATGTAAAAATTAAAGAAGGATCACGATGGGCACTAAGAAATACAAAGTGCCCAAAGGACTTTACTATTCAATGGCAATGCTTTGTGCTCTTTGTGTCATCGTTGTGTTCATTGTGTTACTTACTTTCAACTTTTGAGGCAATATCTTTTTTTTATTTTGACTTGTCTTCCCGGTAAAAGATTTTTCCAACTATTTTCCAGCCATCCTTTGTTTTTAATAAACTCATGATATCATGAAAGTAAAAAGTTGGATACTCGATAGTGAGTTTTGCCGAAGCTGCATTGCCAAAAACCTGAATATTTTCAATTTTTGTTTTCCTTTCCTGTTTTACTCCATTATTCCTGGCCCTTGCCATAAAATCTTTTAAAGAAACATTGAACACAGTATCGTTTCTCATATAACGCATTTGCCCATCTGGTACAAACGCTTTCGAAAACATAAGGCTATCACCGTTCGTGCCACCGTCAAGATAGTAGGTGAGAACGGTTTGAATATCCTGCATTGTTTTAAGATCCGTTTGTGCTTTGCTTGTGAAGGAGAAAACGACGATAACGGTCAAAAAGAAAAAAAGTTTGCGCATACACTTGGTTTTAGTTAGCTGAAAATAGAATGCATAAGCTGTAACGGAAAGTTAAAATCAACCAGCGATCGATTTCAGGGTTGAATTGTTGGTGTGTCAAAGGAGTGCTACCTCGACGCCATGTTGTTTTTTGGGTCACCGATAACCCTGATGAATTGTTTCATTTCATCCATTGTCCCTACACTCACCCTTGCCCACTGCCCGTCACTGTAATTATTTGCCCGCATCACTATTTTATGTTTGTTAAACATGTCTGCTGCATAATCGCCGGGATATTTTTTTACGGAGTAAAAAATGAAATTGGTATAAGAGGGAATGACCTGGATCCCCATTTCTTTCATTTCATCAATGGTATATTTCCGGGCAGCTTCATTCAATTGTTTGCTTTTTAATTTGTGCACTTCATCATCAAGGCTGGCCAATGCAGCATTCAGGCTCAGTACACTTACTGCTAATTGCGAGCTTTGAAAATAACCAGGTTGCAGTTTCTTTATTAAAGACGGGTGTCCGACAATAAAACCTATTCTTAAACCCGCCATGGCATGTATCTTGGAAAAGGTTTTGATGACAAGAATGTTTGGATTCTTTTCAATCAACCCGATCATGGATTGGCTGGTGGGGTCATCGAAAAATTCATTATATGCTTCGTCGATCAGCACCACCGTTTTTTTCGATGCTTCTTCACTAAATCTTTGTAGCTCGTCTGCTTGTACAATGGTCGCTGTCGGGTTTGCCGGGTTACAGATATACACCAATTGCGTTTCACTATTGATCGCTTTCATCATCGCCGGCAGATCATGAACTTTCTCTTTTGTAAGCGGAATTTCTATCACTTTTGTGCCGATCTTTTTTGCCGTATTGGGCAGTACTCCAAAAGTTATATCGGCAGTAACAATATTTCCTTTGTTGAAATGGCGTGCCAGCATCGCTAATCCTTCTCCTGAACCCGCTGTTATCAGGACCTGGTCTTCGCCAACTCTATAATAATCACTCAATCTTTTTTTTGCTGTCTGTAATGAAGCAACATTAAAAGAATAGCGGTTGGTTTCACCCATCATTTCAAGAATTGCCTGTTTTGCTTTTGCGGAAATGCCATAAGGGTTTTCATTAGAGCCTAAATTGATCAGCCCATTTTCGGCAGTAATGATTCTTTTAAAGCCTTCTTCATTCCCCATGGATCTGAAAGAAATGCCTAATCCTAACAATGCAAATGAGGATTGTTGCAGCCACTGGCGACGGGATGAGTGAGCAGACATGCGGGGAAGTTTTATTGACAGAAAAGCTACGCCAATTTTAAGGAAGAGCGAAAAGAAATTTTATACAAAAGGAACGAAGTAACTTTATAGAAGCATGAAACAACAAAAATTGAAATTTGATTCATTGACTTCTGCTACCTGGAAGAAGTTTGAAGCTTTGATGGGAGAGAAAGGAGGTTGTGGTAATTGCTGGTGTATGTATTTCCGTGTTCCCTATAAAGAATTCCAGGAAAATAAGCCGGATGGAAATAAAAAACTGATGAAACGGATGGTCAATAAAGGTCTTCCGCAAGGGCTCATCGCATCTATGAATGACGAGCCGGTAGGATGGATCGCGTTGGCTCCAAGAGAGGATTATAGGAAGATCGAAAATTCAAGAGTATTCAAAAGGATCGATGATAAACCGGTGTGGAGCATTACCTGCTTTTTTATCAGGAA
>DASVAM010000258.1:0-2907 GCA_036376375.1 Chitinophagaceae bacterium | reverse complement strand
TGCAACGGTGCAGGCTTCCGATGTTCTCGGTGGTATTTTAACAGCAACTCCCGATGCGGTGACTGGTGAATTTTTAATTCGTGGTGTGCCGGCGGGTACATGGTCCGTATTAATAGACGGTAATAACGGATACCAGGACTTCACAAAAGACAATGTTACGGTTACAATTGGTGAAGTAGCAGATATTGGGTTAATAACGCTGGTGAAGTAGCGACAGACAAATTAATAATTAAAAATTAAGAATTAAAAATTGCCTCCTGTTTCGGGAGGCTTTTTATTTTCCTGATATTATGCTGTGTAAAATTCTCTACATTTTGAACTTGTGTTTTTTTAATCATAGCATTAAATTTTTCTTTCAGACAACTCTTATTTGAATTAACCCGATTAAAAATTATTCTTACGAACAATTTGTCCCGCCCGGATTCAAATATTGCTATTGTACCCAATGAAGACCTGCATTCATCACTCGTGCAGGTCATTTCTTATTTCCATCTAAGAATTTTAATCACCTTAAAATTTTTTTGTTATGAAAATGATTTTCATTCGGGGGGCGGGCTACTCTTTTAGCTTATCCTATGCTTTATTGTTGTTAGCAGGCACCATCTTCATTGCAGCGGGCTGTAAAAAAATGGAAGACACCCCACCAATAGCAGAAGAGACAACGGCTGCAGTGCCTAAGTTAAAACAAGCCGTGGATCTTCAAATTTTGGAAGATGGTTTTGTTTCACCTATCGGAGTTGTTCCCATCCCCGATAATAGCGGTAGATTAATTGTGATCGACCAGGTCGGAAAATTATGGGTGCTTGATGCTAATGGTAACAAGCGTGCTGCACCGTTCATTGATCTTACCGGCAGAATGGTCACATTAAACCCGGGATTTGATGAACGAGGTCTGCTCGGTGTTGCATTTCACCCCGATTATGCAAGCAATGGTCGGCTCTTTATTTATTATAATGCTCCACCACGAGCCGGAGGACCAACACCTGTAACAACGTGGAATAACCTTTCAAGATTCTCCGAATTCAGAATTTCGGCCGATCCTAATGTCGTTGATATGAGTTCTGAAAGAGTCTTTCTTGAAATTGATGATCCACAGGGGAATCACAACGGAGGCACTTTGATCTTTGGTAACGATGGATATTTATACATTTCAATCGGTGACGGCGGTGGTGCAAATGATGCAAACGTTGGTCATGTACCAGATTGGTACCTGGTGAATGCGGGAGGCAATGGGCAGGATGTGGAGACTAATTTATGGGGCAGTGTTTTGCGTCTCGATATAAATGGTGCAATGCCGTACGGAATTCCTCCTGATAATCCCTTTGTCGGAAAACCAGGACTTGATGAGATTTATGCATATGGTTTCAGAAATCCATACAGGATGTCGTTTGACATGGGAGGTTCCCGGAGATTATTCTTAGGAGATGCAGGACAAATATTGTATGAAGAAGTAGATGTAGTGGAAAAAGGCGGCAACTACGGTTGGAATGTAAAGGAAGGTATACATTGTTTTAGCACCGCAACCCCTGGCACGTCATTGCCGGATTGCCCCACCGTTGATCCATTGGGGAACCGGCTTATTGATCCTGTCATCGAAATGCTGAATGTGGCAAACCCGGCAAGCGGAGTCAAGACGCTCACAGTTATTGGCGGTCATGTGTATCGTGGAAACATGATACATGGATTAAAAGGAGATTATGTGTTTGGTAGTTTTTCCAAATCATCTTCTCCCCAGGGCGAGCTTTTTATTGCAAAACCGGCCGGTCCGGGGCTATGGCCATTCCAGGAAATTACATTAGCAAGCTTCCCTGATCATTTAGGAGCATTTGTAAAAGGCTTTGGACAAGACCTGGAAGGAGAGATCTATGTTGCTACTTCTACGGTATTAGGTCCATCCGGAACCACCGGCAAAGTCTATAAACTGGTCGCAGCAGAATAAGAATCAACTTTAGGTTGCCATCCTCCTTGTTGTTGTCATAGGGTGCGCTGCCTGATGAAAAAAGAGGTTGTCCCAAAAGATAGCCTCTTTTCATTTTAAAATAATCTTTGGGGGTGTTTATTGTTTAGGAGGTTGTCTTATGGAGTGGTGGATTTTATGAGTGGGCTGGCAAGTTTACAAAAGCAGCCGATTTTTAGCTGATCTAAGCAGCAATTTTCTTCAGATTGTGAGCGAGACAGAGTAAGCCCCATTCAATCTCTGTTTTTATGATGCCTTTTAGTAAGAATTGCTTAACAAAATGTGTTAGATTCTTCCAGAAGAGAATAAATAATCATGAAAAATATCTCCAGCCAATTATTGGTAAGCCGAACTAAAAAATTTTGTACGTATCTTTTCTTTTCCATTATAATAAGTAGCATATTTTTTATATCAACGATGACCCCAATATTATCAGAAGCTTAAACTTTATTAAAAAATATTTGAAAATGAAAGGACTCCACCTGCAAAAGGCCCATCATATTTTTTTATTGCTTATACCCATTTTTGTTATTTCATTTCTTCCCGAACGATCCAAGGATCAGGAACAGCAGAAGAAAAAATATAATGTTCTGTTCATCATGGCAGATGATCTGAATAATGATATGGAATGTTATGGTAATTCATTTGTAAAAACACCGCACCTCGATCGTCTTGCAAAAAGTTCAATTCGATTTGACCGTGCCTATAACCAGTTTCCTCTCTGCAGTCCCAGCCGCGTTTCGATGCTTACCGGGTATCGACCTGATAAAACTGGTGTTTATGACCTTCAGGAATTGTTCCGGGATAAGATTCCGGAAGCGATCACACTTCCTCAATTATTTAAAAATCATGGATACTTCAGTGCCCGGGTTGGAAAGATTTTTCATTATGGTGTTCCAGGCGGAATTGGAACAAACGGACAGGATGATTCAATCTCATGGGATAAACGG
>DASVAM010000257.1:0-5515 GCA_036376375.1 Chitinophagaceae bacterium | reverse complement strand
AATGAATTCGCCTTCCTTGATCCTAACGATCCTATCACGAAATTCCATATCAAAACTTCCTTTCACCACATAGAATAACTCATCTTCATTGTCATGATGATGCCAGACAAAAGGACCTTTGAATTTTACCAGCTTTACCATCTGCCCGTTCAGTTCCCCTGCGATCTTTGGACTGTAGTGTTCGGAGAACTGCGAGAATTTTTCGGTAAGGTTTACTTTTTCCATACATTAACTTTTACCTTATTAGCAAATAAATGAACCACATAGGCACATAGAAACATAGTTTTCACATAGCCTTCTATGTGCTCCTTTGTGCCCTATGATCCGATGTGGTTAAAAATATTATTTCTCATTTAATAAATCGAAATTTTATCAGCCGTCTCTTTGGCTTTTTTTCGCAATGTATGCATCTCCGCATTCAGATCATCATGCACCAATGCCACACCCATCCTACGGTAAGGTCTTGTTGTTGGTTTACCAAATATTCTCACATCGGTATTCGGTTCTTCCAGTGCTTTCTCCAACCCTTTGATGCTAAAATGCTCTGCTGTTTTATCCGCCAATATCACAGCGCTGACTCCTGCCTTCTCTAAATAAATATGCGATATCGGTAAGCCCAATATGGCTCTTGCATGTAATTCAAATTCCGAAAAATTTTGCGTCCCTGCCAATGTTACCATGCCCGTATCATGTGGCCGCGGGCTTAATTCAGAAAAATAAACACCATGATGCGTAAGGAAAAATTCAACTCCCCAGATCCCGGCACCAGTTAAAGCGGCGGTTACTTTTTTTGCCATTTCACAGGCATCATTAAAATCCTGTTCACTGATAGCAACGGGTTGCCAGCTTTCCTGGTAATCGCCTCGTTCCTGCCGATGACCGATTGGCGGACAAAACAAAGTGTGGCCGTTGTATTGTGTCACCGTCAGCAATGTGATCTCGGTATGAAAAGAAATAAATTCTTCAATGATCACTTCTCTTATATCGCCTCTTGAATTATTGATGGCATAGTCCCATACCTTCTGCTGATCAGCATCATTTTTCAAAACACTTTGCCCTTTACCCGAAGAAGACATCAATGGTTTTACCACGCATGGCAAACCAATTTTGTGTACGGCATTTGTAAATTCTTCAAAGGTGGTAGCATAAAAATATTTTGCCGTTCGTAGTCCGAGCTCCTTGCTCGCCAGGTCGCGGATCAGCTTTCGGTTCATTGTAAAATTCGCGGCTCTTGCACTCGGAATTACTTTAATGTTTTGCTTTTCAAATTCATAAAAACGTTCTGTTCTTATGGCTTCTATTTCCGGAACAACCAGGTCGGGTTTATGTTTTGCAACAATGGCGTCCAGCTGTTCGCCATTTAGCATATCGAGCACTTCAAAGTCATCCGAAACCTGCATGGCAGGCGCTCCTGCATAACTATCAGCAGCGATCACTGTTTGGCCCAATCTTTTTAAAGCGATCACTAATTCCTTTCCCAGTTCGCCACTTCCGAGCAGTAGTATTTTTTTATGCATATTGCAATGTACCTTATTTAACAAATAAAAATCCCGTCTTGCCTGAGACCAGACGGGATTACTAACCCATGAAAGATTTGTTTAATAGAAGAATTGCTCTTTGACGATCTTACCATCTTTTACTTCATAGACGGCGATCTCTTCCATTTTTTGCCTGCCCATTCCCTTGTAGGTAGCGTCAATACCCATCGCAAAAGAAATATGGTTGCCACCAACCAATGGTTCGCTAACCCAGCCACCATGAAATTCTTCCACCATGTTGTTAAAATCTTCGCCTTTCTTTTTAATAGCGTCAAGCCCGACGGCAGTTTGCAGGCCTTGTGCATGCGGGGGTTCAATACTAACCGCACTTTGTGCAAATAGTTCTTCCTGTACCTGGCTCCATTTGAATTGTTTAAACAATTCATTCATTCGGTTGGCCACTTCCTGTGTGGTCATTACAGCGTCTAGTGTTGACATAGATCTTGGTTTAAAAGTTAAAAAAGGTCCAAAGGTCAATTGACTCCCCAGGAGACTGCTTTGGAGACTAAGAAGCTACGAATATTTTACCACCGGAAAAATTAAATAATTATGAACCCCGAAATTTGTGGTATCGGCGTAGCTTTAAAGGATATAAACTCAGGATTTGAAAATTCAGGTAATTGTGTTTTGCTGTTGTCTTGCCGGTTGTGCCGTTAGCAACAACCCGCAGCGTAAGGAGATCAAACAACTTCAAAAAGGTGTTATTAAAGATGATACCAGTTTTGTCTATTCACTCCCCTATGAAAGTAAAAAAGCGCATTTGATCGTGCAGGGATACTTTGGAATCTTTTCTCATCATAACCGGGCGGCGTTGGACTTTAAGATGAAAAAGGGAACAAATATCCTGGCGGTAAGAGAGGGCGTCGTAATAAGAGTAAAGGAGGATGGCTCCAAAGGTGGCTGGAGTAAAAAATATCGGAGCCATGGAAATAATATTGTGATACAACACAACGACCACTCACGAAGCGGTTATTGGCACTTACAAAAAGATGGCGCGTTGGTAAAGGTTGGCGACACCGTAAAACAAGGGCAGCTGATCGGCCTCAGCGGTAAAACGGGTTATGCAGCCACACCACATTTACATTTTATCGTTTGGAAAAGCAGCGGTGGTAACTGGCGCCAGGTCGCTACAAGATTTCAAACATCAAAAGGGATAAAATATGTACGGCCATGGCGATGGTATAGAAATAAAAAGACGACCGATACTCCTGAATTGCGTCAGGACATGTAACGTTTTAAAGTAATTCCTTTTTCATCCCCAAAATATTCATCCTTCATGTTGATCCAATCTGACAACCATTCCCAAAGTACCGATCCCTTTACCGAAAAAAAAGCATGATACTCCGCCTCCTTTATTCGCATGTCTAACGGCGTTATATGAAACCAGGTAATCATCGAGTTTGCAAAGTGATTCAACAACTTTTTTACTGCCCGGGGCGTGCATTGCCAGCTATCAGAAAAAGTAAGAGCAAGCAGAGGTACATTTAGCTTCCGGTAGTTATTATCAGGGAAATCATCAAATAAACCATTCAGATTCTCGCACCAATTTATCCACTGATGAATAACGCCCAGAGGAAGATTTCCAAAAATATTCAGGTATTTGCCAGGGAAATAACCCAGCATTTTAGTGAATAGCACCGTAGTTTTCAATAACCTGAACTTTATTTTGAATTGCCAGGGCCATAACTGCGCAGAGGAGAGGGCACTATCTATTAAAATAACTCTATTAATGTATTGACTGGCCGGCGCAAGACCGACGATTTCTCCCCCGGTTGCATGGCCGGTATAAATAAGCTCATGCCCGGGATAATTATTTTTGGCGTACAAGAGGATTGCATTGATATCCTGTACAGCCCATTGATAAATATTTGCCCGGTACCCTTTTAATTTTTGTTGCCGTGATCGTCCCATCCCCCGGTAATCGAATGTAACGACTGCAAAACCTTCTTTACAAAAATGGCTGGCAAACGAAATGTAATGTGCCTGGGTGATTCCAATACCCGGCGCAATGATCATAACCTTTCCTTTTTGCTTCACCGGTGTATAACATGTTACACAAATAATAGTTCCGTCATTCGTTCTTATTGTTTTATTTGAACGCAAGTCTAAAATCTTATTTTACGTAAAGGTTAAACAAGCAATCATTTCTTCGGCGGGCATTTGTTTGCTCAGGAGGCTTGTTTGAGCAAGAAGCCTCTATCTTGAGTGGAGCTCATGACAATAGTTGCAATAACATCTCCCGCTTATTCTTTGATATCGGGATCTTCATCTTGTTTTCCATGACAAGATAGCCACCATCACCGCGAATGAATTCTTTTACACGACCAAGATTGATAAGGTGCGAGTTATGGGGACGAAAGAAGTCAAACTGGGTCAGCATTTCCTCAAATTCTTTCAATGTTTTTGAGATCACTCTTTTTCTCCCTTCGGCCAGGTAAACGTTGGTGTAATTGCTGTTAGCTTCGCAAACGATGATTTCGTTGGGGTCCACAAATTCAATGCTTTCTTTTGATGCCAAAGCAATTCGCCCTTTTTTTCCTTTTCGTTCAGCCTGAACATTTGTCAACAATGCATCTATTTGCTCTGATGGGATCTTTTGGCGGGATCTTTTCAAATGTTTGTCGATAGCTTCTTTCAATTCTTTATTCTGCACGGGTTTTAACAGATAATCCAATGCGCTGAATTTTACTGCCTGTATCCCAAAGTTGTCATAAGCAGTAATAAAAATTATATCAAAGGGAATATCGCGTCCAAGTTCTTCCAGCACATCAAAGCCGGTAAGCCTCGGCATTTCAATATCAAGAAATAAAAGATCAACCGGGTTCTTTTTGAGATAACTGATCCCTTCCGCAGGTTGTTGGTAGCAAGCTTCCACGCTGACTTCCGGACAATAATTTTCCAGTTTCCACTTGAGGGTGTCTATACTGTCTTTTTCATCATCAATAATAACTGCTTTTACCATAAAAAAAATTTAATCAAACAGGAATAGTTAATTCAACCTTTGTTCCCTTTGGATTTCCAGCTTCGTCTGTTATATCGTGAATACTTACTGATGCATTCATGTTATAGAGTTTATTAATGATCTCGATCCTATCCTGCGTTATTTGCATACCCATAGAACGTTTATGACTGTTTTGTTTTTGCGCTCTGATCGCCGCGGCCTCCGCTCTTCCAATGCCATTGTCTTCTATTACACATTGCAGGTCGTCTTCCGATTTTGAAATGCTGATCTTCACCATTCCGTCCGTTCCGTTTGACAAATGCATCAAGCCATGCCAGATCGCATTTTCAACATAGGGCTGTATCAACATAGGTGGAATTACAACAGAATTCATGTCCACGTTTTCACCGACCGCTATTGAATAAGAGAACTTATTTTTGAAACGGAGACTCTCCATTTGCATATAAAGTTCCAGCGCTTCCAACTCGTCTTTCAAACTGATATAATTAGAACGCGAATTTTGCAGGATCAAACGCATGAGTCGCGCAAAATTATTCAGGTACTCGGATGCCTTCTTTGATTCATTGCGAATGATATAGCTGTCAATTGAATTGAGGCTATTGAAAAGAAAATGCGGATTCATTTGCGCCAGCAATGCGCTCATTTCCACATTTGCCAGTTTTTTCTCATACTCGGATTTTAATTGCTGTTTTTTCTTTACCTGATCGACACGATAACGATACAACCGATAGCCCGCCAGCACAAGCAATGCAAAAAATAATGTGCGAAACCACCAGGTACGCCAGAAAGCTGTTCCCACATATACCGGCAATGTCAGCGTGTTTTCATTCCATATGCCTTCATTATTGGCTGCCTGCACTTCAAAAACATAATTGCCGCCGGGAACGTTTGTATAATTCGCAAACCGAAGCCCGGTTATTTCTGTCCAGTCTTCAAAACCCTTAAGGCGGTAACGAAAGCGAACATCCTTCGGCATCGTATAGGCTTTTGCCGAATACCTGATAGAGAAAAAATT
>DASVAM010000254.1:0-2274 GCA_036376375.1 Chitinophagaceae bacterium | reverse complement strand
GCCATTTGTGGAATGATCTTATTCGCATTCCGGCGCCTGTCTCCAAAGGCACTAATTATAGGAGCTGTTGTTTGCCTGTTCTTACAAACCGCAAGAGACAATGTAAGTTATTACCGGGATAAAAATATAATCAGGAAGGGTGAGATGATAGCGAAGATAGATACCACGCAAACAAAACTTACGGCGGTTCAAAAAGAGCAACTGGAGGAATTCGACGGGTTCAAAGGAAAAAGCTCTGCAGAAAATAAAAAGAAAGACATGGAAAAAAGTCTTCGTGGTATAAGGGGCAGCTATCCTGAGCTCTATGCTTATCAAAGTGAAAGAAGTTATCATGGTGAAGTGTTCTACACTTATTATGCCTTGTGGGATGTCCTGATATTTATGATGCTGGGGATGGCTTTTTTTAAAAATGGTGTCTTTTTAGGAAATGCCCCCGTTAAGACTTACCTGTTCATGTTTATTATCGGATTGGGAAGTGGTTTGGTACTATCCTGGTTCAGGCTGCAGCCGATGATTGATTATAATTTCAATAATTACGAAATCACAAAGAATGTAAAATTTCAATCCTATGAAATATCAAGAACCCTCCGTGCTATCGGCATTTTCGGATTGTTAATGCTGTTGTATAAATCAGGATGGTTTAAATGGCTGTTTGTATTAATGCGTCCCGTTGGTCAAATGGCATTTACCAATTACCTGATGCAATCATTACTTGTCGGGTTATATTTCTATGGTGTTGGTTGGGGTATGTTTGGCAAACTGCAGCGGTATGAAATCTATTATGTAGTAGCTGCGACATGGGCATTACAAATCATCTGGAGTCATATCTGGCTTCGGTATTTCCGTTTCGGACCGCTGGAATGGTTGTGGAGAAGTTTGACTTACTGGAAAAAACAACCGATGAAAAAAAATAGTGTGAATACGGACTCGATGGGAATGGGATAATTTACATAACCCCTATAATATTTCTTATTTATGGAAAAATTACAGTCGTTACTAAATATTGATGGAAACTATATCATCATTGGATTATTGGTTGTACTCTATACCATGGAGCAGTTTCTTAACAGGCCTTTTAAATTCGATAAACGACCGCAACATTTATTGAACAATATTTTATTCCAGCTGGTTTTTATTGTCGCCAATTATTTTTTTGCGACCTTCCAGGTTTTTTGCATTCGGTGGTTAAATGATAATGAAATAGGATTATTGCAGCTGGTGCAACTGCCTTTTTGGGTAACTCTTTTATAATCGGAATCGCCTTGTTTGATATGACCTCTTACTGGTTTCATCGTATGGCACATAAGGTGCCTTTGCTATGGCGTTTGCACCGCGTTCATCACAGTGATACATCAATGGACTCTTCCACGTTTTTCAGGGGTCACCCGCTTGAGATCCTTGTTTTTGGAAATGCAAGCATTTTAGCCGTTGCTTTTTTTGGCATGGATATGCTTTCTTTTGGCCTCTATATATTTGCATTTACCATTTTTGCATTCTTAGAGCACACCAATTTAACGTTCCCCCGATGGCTTGACAAAACGGCGGGATTGATTTTTGTTACGCCGAACTTTCATAAAGTACATCACGAACAGGACCGGTACTATACCGATTCTAATTTTTCAGACATCTTCATTCTCTGGGACAAAATTTTCGGAACATTTAAATATAAGCCGGTCCAAGAAATGAAATACGGCCTGGCAGAATTTGATGACAAGAAAAAGCAGTCTTTTTTCTACCTGTTAATAAGCCCCTTCATAAATATTGAAAGAATTGGTTCTGGCAAAACTGAAAAGGTAAAGGAATAAGTGTTTGCACGGCTCGAGGCAAACTGTTTCTTACTTTTACTGTATGCGACAACTGGCCGCTATATTGTTTGCCGACATGACCGGCTATACCGCACTGATGCAGGACAACGAGCACCTTGCCCGGCAGAAACGTAAGCGGTTTAAAGAAACATTGGAATCTGCCATTGAAAAATATGACGGAAAAATTTTACAGAATTATGGTGATGGTTCGCTTTGCATTTTCAGCAGTGCAATCAATAGTGTGAGTGGCGCTATCTCCATGCAGCAGAAATTACAGCTTGACCCGAAAGTAGACGTTCGTATCGGTATTCATATCGGCGATATTGTTATGGAAGATGAATCCATTTTTGGTGATGGTGTTAACCTTGCATCACGCATTGAATCGCTGGCAGTGCCGGGCGGTGTTTTTATTTCAGAAAAGGTTTATGACGAAATAAAAAATCATGAGAACATAAAAACCCGTGATCTT
>DASVAM010000253.1:0-3067 GCA_036376375.1 Chitinophagaceae bacterium | reverse complement strand
AACGGAAAGCATGAAAGCGTTAAAATTTTTCTATTATGTTTTAGGCGATAAAATTTGGGGACAATATGGTTTTAAAGATGCATTTAGTTTACAAAATCTTTGGTTTGCGGATTCTTATTTAGCCATTGACCAGGGACCGATTATTGTAATGATTGAAAATTATAGAACGGGATTATTGTGGAATCTATTTACTAGTTGTCCCGAAGTAAAATCAGGAATGTTATCATTAGGATTCACAGCGCCCTTTTTGTAAAGAAAGATAATTATGATAAAACCGTTCAAATTAAAATACGATCAAAACAATGAGTTTTCAAATATCGGGTTTGTGTGCTGGTGGTCCCGGCCCGGGCGGGATCGGGATGGGGCCGTCCGGAAGTAAAAGCGGGAATGTCTTCATTAGGATTTACAGCGCCCTATTTATAAAAAGAAAGAATTAAAATTAAGCCCATTGAAATAGAAATAAGATCAAACAATGAGTTTTCAGTTTATCGGATTTGTGTGTTGGTGGTCCCGCCCCGGGCGGGATCGGGGTGGGGTCTGGTACACCAATTTATAAATTATATTTATAAATGGCTTAAAGAAGCAGGGTTTTAGTTCGCGATAACTTCAATAAAAAATACAAAATGAAAATAAGATTATTTGCCTCCTTCTTTCTTACCACGATTGTAATCTTTTCCTGCGAATCAGGGAAAAAGATTACCTCATCAGCAAAAAACCGGGTTGCACCTGCAGATACTGCTTTGTTTCGGTTGGTCCAGGAAAGGACATTTCAATATTTCTATGACGGGGCAGAGCCAACAAGCGGACTGGCAAGAGAACGTTTTCATGCTGATGATATTTATCCGCAAAATGATAAGAACACGGTAACTAGTGGTGGTGGTGGTTTTGGTGTAATGGCTTTGCTTGTTGGTATTGAAAGAGGTTTTATAACAAGGACAGAAGGAATACAACGGCTTGAGAAAATTATTCACTTTCTTGAAACAGCCGATCGCTTTCATGGTGCATGGCCTCATTGGTGGTTTGGCGAAACAGGAAAGGTAAAACCATTCAGCCGCAAAGACGATGGCGGTGATCTTGTAGAAAGTTCCTTTATGGCGCAGGGCCTTCTTTGTGTCCGGCAATATCTTCAAAACGGAACCTCAGAAGAAAAAGCATTAGCTGCAAGAGCCGATAAACTTTGGAAAGAAATAGATTTTAACTGGTACAGAAATGGTAAAAATATTTTATACTGGCACTGGAGCCCAAACTTTTCGTGGGAAATGAACTTTGGAGTAAGAGGTTACAATGAATGTCTGATCATGTATGTTTTGGCTGCTTCTTCACCTACATATCCGGTGCCGGCGGAAGTTTATCATGAAGGCTGGGCTGATAACGGTAAGATCAAAGATGTAAACACTCCCGATAGTATCGCAAAAAATTATCCCTATAAATTACAATTAAAACACCAGGGAGATGCCTACAATGGAGGCCCTTTGTTCTGGGCGCATTATTCTTATCTCGGCCTCGACCCACGGGGATTAAAAGATAAATATGCAGATTATTGGGAGGAATCCAAAAACCAGGCACTTATTAATTACAAGTGGTGCGTTGATAATCCAAAACAATTTAAAGGTTATGGCCCTAATAGCTGGGGGCTTACGTCCAGTTACTCAATTCGTGGCTATGCAGGTCATGCACCAACTATCAAAAGAGATCTGGGAGTTATTTCCCCAACAGCAGCCCTCTCATCATTTCCATATACACCCGAACAATCAATGGAAGCTATGAAGCATTGGTATACTGACATGAAAGATAAACTTTGGGGCCCCTATGGATTTTACGATGCCTTTAGTGAAACAGCAGACTGGTACACTCCCCGCTATCTTGCGATTGACCAGGGACCGATAGTTGTCATGATGGAAAATCACCGGACTGGTTTATTATGGAATTTATTTATGAGTTGCCCGGAAATAAAAACAGGGTTAAAAAAACTAGGCTTTGAAAGTCCCTGGCTTAAATAAAATTAAAATTTAGAAAACTGACTATGATAAAACGTATTCCTTTCCTGGTGCTTTTTTCTTTATTCCTAACTGTGTGCTTTGCACAACAAAAAAAGAAGAATATCATTTTTATTTTGTCAGATGATCATCGCTATGATTTCATGGGTTTCATGAACGCTGTTCCCGGTTTGCAAACACCCGGAATGGACCGGATGGCCAAAGAAGGAGCACTTATCAAAAACGCATTTGTCACAACAGCACTTTGTTCTCCCAGCCGTGCTTCCATCCTCACAGGTCAATATGCGCATACACACACAGTAGTTGATAATTCAGCTCCTTTACCAAACAACCTGACGTTTTTTCCGCAATACCTGCAAAAAAATGGATATAAGACTGCATTCATGGGAAAATGGCACATGGGCAATACAGGTGATGCGCCACAGCCGGGGTTTGACCAATGGATAAGTTTTGAAGGACAGGGATTATATTTTGGAAACACATTGAACGTAAATGGCAAAAGAGAAAAATTGGATAGCAACAACTACATCACAGATGAATTGAAGAGCCGGGCAATTGGTTGGCTGAATAGTGTAAAAAATAATCAGTTCTGTTTGTACCTCTCGCACAAAGGCGTGCATGCTGAATTTATGCCTGCAAAACGGCATGCCGGGAAATATAAAAACCTCCCTGTAATTAGTCCACAATCCATGTACCTTACGGTAACGGATAGCAGTAAACAATTTGGAGTTATCACGCCACCAAAGACTGCCGTTAATTATAAGGATATTCCAAGATGGGTAAGGGAGCAACGATATAGCTGGCATGGTGTAGACTACATGTACCATGGACAAATTCCTTTTGATGAATTCTACCATTTATATCTTGAAACGTTACAGTCAGTTGATGAAAGCATTCAACAGGTAATGGAATGGGTGGAAAAAAGTGGGTTGGCTGATAATACGATCATCGTCTATATGGGTGACAATGGATTTTTATTTGGCGAACATGGATTGATTGATAAAAGAAATGCCTATGAAGAAAGTATGCGGGTGCCCATGCTGGTTTGGGCGCCTGGGTTTGTAAAACCA